>CAZDXW010000042.1:1910-14955 GCA_964509485.1 uncultured Christensenella sp. | reverse complement strand
AACCCGACGATGTTGCTCTCAATGTAGGCGCGCGGGTTGTCGATGCTGTAGCGAACGCCTGCCTGCGCCGCGAGGTGCACGACGACGGTTGGCTTCGTCTTTGCAAAGACCGACTCCACAAAATCCGCGTCGGCCAGGTTCCCTTCCAGAAACGAGAACCGGTCAAATTTGGTAAGTTCATTCAGTCTCGCGCGCTTGAGCGCGGGATCGTAATAATCGTTGCAGTTGTCGACGCCGGCTATGGTCAGCCCGCTTTCCAGCAAGCGCTTGGAAAGATGGTAGCCAATGAATCCGGCGGCTCCCGTGACCAGAATCGTTTGTTCGGCTGTCTGTGTCAAACGCATCCCCCTATCGGCCAATCGAGTAATACTCCACGCCGCAGCGCTTCATGTTGTCCGGATCAAAGATGTTGCGCCCGTCGTAAACGAGCGGCACGCGCATCTTGCGGCGGAACACCTCCGGCGAGAGGCGAACAAACTCCTCCCACTCGGTAAAGATAAAGCAGCAAAACGCGCCGTCCAGCGCCTCGTCAATGGAGTTGGCGAGCGGAACATCTGGATACCTTTTGTGGAAGTTCTCCGCCGCAACGGGATCGTAGCAAACGAGGTTTGCGCCGTGTTCCAGGAGCAGGCGCACGTTTTCCAGCGACGGCGCTTCCCGCAGGTCGTCCGTGCCCGGCTTAAACGCAAGCCCCAGCACCGCAACCTTCATGTTTTCAAACGTCATGAGGCGTTTCTTCGCCTTTTCAAACAGGCGGGTGCGCTGGGCGGCGTTGATCTCCACCGCGGCGTCCACCGTTTTGAGCGTGACCCCGTGCTGCTTGGCCAGATACGTCAGCGCCTTCGTGTCCTTTGGAAAACAGCTGCCGCCGTAACCGACGCCCGCTTTGAGGAACTTTGCCCCGATGCGCGGGTCGTAACGCATGCCCTCGGCCACGTCGTCGATGTTTGCGCCAACGAGCTCGCAGAGGTTCGCCATGTCGTTCATAAACGAAATCTTGAGCGCGAGGAAGTTGTTGCAGGCATACTTGATCATCTCCGCCGACCGGCGTGAGACCGACACAACCGGCAGGTCAAACGGCGCATAGATTTCCAAGAGTTGCCGTTCCGCCTCCTCGTCGTCCGTACCAATGATGATGCGCGTTGCGTGGAGCATGTCGTGCACCGCGTTGCTCTGCGCGAGAAACTCCGGATTGCTCGCCACGCGCACCTTCACGTCGCGCGCGAGATTGTCCTTGATGTATTGCTCCACCTTGTCGTTTGTGCCGACCGGCACCGTGGACTTTACCACGACGAGGCAGTCCCGTGTCACGCTCTGCGCAATCTGGCGGCAAACCGCCGCAATGTAGTTCAGGTTTGCGCTGCCGTCCGGCTGCTCCGGCGTGCCGACGCCGATGAAGATCGCGTCCGCGTCCGAATAGGCGTGCTCAAAGTCGGTTGTAAAGAACAGCCGTTGTTGGGCGATGTTCTTTTTGAGCAGTTCCTCCAGCCCAACCTCGTAGATGGGCGATTCCCCCGCCTGCATCCGCGCGATCTTCTGCTCGTCCACGTCCACGCAGGTGACCGTGTGCCCCCGCTCCGCAAAGCAAACGCCCGCGACGAGGCCGACATATCCCGTTCCGGCAACCGCCAGTTTCATAGCCTTCTATTCCTCCTGTTTTCGAATGTAGCGCCTGAAAAATCCCGTTGCTGCGGCCTATAGCCGGTCGTTCATTGGCGGATCAACGGGCGCTTCTTCGCACTCGGATCGGTTCTTTCGTTTTTGAAAATAGCCCTTCATGGAGCTCCAAAGATACGTGAAGCTCTCCAGCTTCAATAATACCGCCAGCGCAAGGTAAACCGCAACCCCGGCGACAATCTCGAGAATCAGTTTTGGCAAATCGCCAACCGGCAGCAGCGACACGCCGTAGACCGCCGCCCACATCGCGCCCGAGAGCAGCAGCGGCGGTGTCATGTCCCAGAGCTGATCGCGATAGCGGTAGCCAAAGAGCTGCTTCATCACAACTATAGTCACAAACATGGAGAACACCGCCGTGGCGACCACCGCCCAGGCGATGGCAAGCGGCGTGGTAAACGCAAACACGGAGACGGCGAGCGCGAGCAGTCCGAAGATTTTCTTGTAAATCTCCGTCTTGAGATACAGGTCGCTGCGGCCCAGCGCGTTGATCGCCTGCAGGTCCGTCGCCTCCACGGGATAGAGTGCGTAGACGACGCACATCATCTGCAGATATGGCACACTCGGCAGCCACTTGTCGGTCAGCAGCACGCGCACAAACGGCACCGCGACCGCCGCAAGCCCCGCCATCATCGGAAAGATCATCAGCGCGGTGGAACGGTTCGTCTTTCGAACCATCTCGCGCACACGGGAGGTGTCGTCCTGATGCGCGGCATAGGCGGGAAACAGTACCGAAAGCGCAACGTTGGTGAGATTGCTCGCAACCATATCGGGATATTGCCGCCCGCGGTTGTAAAACGCCAGCGAATCTCCGATGTAGCGCTTGCCAATCACCAGCGAGGAAAGGCTCGAATACCCCGTGTCCAGCAGGCTCGAAACCAGCAGCTTCCAGCCAAAACCGAAGAGCAGCTTCACGCGCTCCATCGAAAACACCAGCGCGGGCTTCCAGCGATCCAGCGACCAGAGCAGCACGACGGTTGCAAACGAACCAATCATCTGCTGTACCACGAGCGCCCAAACGCCATAGCCTGCATAGGCCATGTAGATACCGATGCCGCCGGAGGCAAGCGTCGCCCCCAGCGTGGCCATGCAGAGCTTGCGAAACTCCAGCTTGCGCGTGATGATCGCGCTCTGAACGGAGTTAAACGCGCCGGAGAAGAGAATCACCGAAACCACGCGCAGCGCGGGCACGATCAGCGGCTCCTGATAAAACTTCGCGATGGCGGGCGCGCCAAAAAACAGCGTAACATAGAGAACGCCCGCAATGGCGAGGCTCGCCCAGAGCACGCTCGAAAAATCCGTATTGTCCGCGTCCTTGCGCTGCACGAGCGCGGTGGAAAACCCGCGCTTGACGAACACGTCCGCAATGTTCACGAAGATGAGCAGCAGCGCGAGCGTCGTGTAGTTCTGCGGGTCGAGCATCCGCGCGAGCACAACGGAGATGACGAAGCGAACGGCCTGATTGCCGCCGCTCTCCATCGCCTTCCAGATCACACCGGAGATGGTTTTGTTTCGAAACGAATGATCCATATATTCTTTCAACGATTCCTTGCTGTTCGAATCCGCGCGACGACGCGCCGTGTGAGCGCCGGAAAATATCGTTCCAGCCAGAGCCGGACGCGGCGTTTTCCGGAGAGCTCGCGATAAAACGCCCGATACGAGGGACGCCTTAACGCCTTGAGGTCGTGCTCAAAGCACTTGATCTTGAATTCCTGATAGAGAATCGCGTCCGCAAACGACGCGTGATACTTCCCCTTGGTATAGTCGTCAAATCCCTGTAAAAGCCCGATAACCCCGCGGCAGGTCTGAACCTGCGTTTCCTGCCTCGCCGCGTTCTGGCGGACGCTCCACGAGCCGGGCACCGCGTAGCGGTATGCTGCCATGTGCCTGGCCATATACCAGGCGTAGCCGTTGACCGCGCACCACATATGCACGGGAATGTCCTCCACCTCGGTGAGCTCGCAGAAGTCCGGCTGGGTATTGAGCAGCTTCGTCGGCGCGACGATGGTGTTCGACGAGCAGAACTCTCCTCCCGCGCGGATCATGTCCTCCATCCGAACAACGCAGTCCTCGCCGTAGGGCGCCGCCGCGCCGATGACGCGGTCGTTCACGTCGATTTTATCCGCGCCGCAGATGCAGAGTGTGCAGTCCGGGTGACTCTCGAGATAGTCCACCTGCAATTGCAGCTTGTGTTCGTTCGTCCAGAGGTCGTCCCCGTCGCAGATGGCGGTGTACTTCGCCGTGATGCGCGGGTAGAGAATGTGCGTTTGAATCTTCTTGTCGGTCTGGTACTGGTTCACCGTCTGCGCGATCAGCCGAATTTTCTCCGGATAGCGCGCGGCGTAGTCCTTCGCAATGTCCGCCGTGCCGTCCGTCGAGGCGTCGTCGTGCAGCAGAATGTCGAATGGAAACGTCGTCTGTTGCGCGAGAACGGAGTCGATTGCGCACGAGAGAAACGGCGCGTGGTCGTGCGTCGGAATGATTACGGTAACCAGCGGTGTTGTCTGTTCCATCTGTAAAAAATCGCCTAATCTTTCCGGTTCTTCCAGCTCTCGAGCGTCATTCGGATTCTCCGCTTGAGCGGCAGTTGCTTGTAGTGCGCCCGATACGGCGGTTTCAACAGAGACTTCACGTCGTTTTTGAGACGCAGCACCTCAAACTCCTGCTGATGCGTCACGCAGAAGTCCACCGCGTCGTGCCACTTGCCTTCATACATCGCATCAAAGGCGTTCAGCGCGCGAATCATGCCCTCGTGGTGGCGAATGCGCGCCTCGCGGTTGGACGCAAAAAACGTCTTCGTCCAGGAGCCGGGCACCTCGTAGCGATAGGCGCACATCGGTTCGGCGAAATAGTGCGTCGTGCCGTTTGCGCCAAACCAGAGCTGGAGCACCGCGTCGTCCACGTCCGCCATGTCGCAGAACGGCGCGCGGTTTTGCGCAAGATGCGTACGCGTGACAATCGAAGCCGTCGCCACAATTCCGCCCCCGCCGCGAATCAGCTCGTCCATCGGGATGTCGCAGTCGGTTTCGTAGGGCTTGACCCAGCCGATGTGCCCCTGTTCGGGATTCACCATCTCGGCGCAGGCCACGCAAAGCGTGCACTCCGGGTGCGCCTCCATGTAGTCGATCTGCGTTTGTAGCTTTCGCGGGTTCGTCCAGTAGTCGTCCCCCTCGCAGATGGCAATGTACTTGCCCCTCGCAAGCGGAAACACGTAGTGCTCCAGTATCTTCGGATCGCAGGAATAGATGTTCTGCGTGCGAAAGACGCAGTGAAACAGCTCGGGGTGTTCGCGCTCATATGCGCGGAGAATCTCCGCCGTACCATCCGTCGAAGCGTCGTCATGTACGATGATTTCGAATGAAAAGTCCGTTTGCTGCGCGAGAAACCCGTCCAAGGCGTCCCGCACATACGGCGCGTGGTTATACGTGTCGCAGACAATGGAAACCAGCGGCGCGTTATTCTCCATGGGAAGCCCTCATGCGCAGTTCGCCGATGCGGGCAATCCACTCCAGCCTGCGCCGGTTCTTCTTGAGAATCGCGTCCAGCTGCATCCGGCGGATGCGCGGCAGCGCGGCGCTTTTTGCGTACTTGAGGTCTTCCGCGTCCAGATGGCTGCCCCAGGGATAGTCCAGCATGGCGCGCTGCTGCTCCGGCGTTTCGGCGGCGCGGTAGTGCTGCCAGAAGAGCGTGATGAGGCCGTTGATCTTTCGCGCGTGGAATCGTTCCAGCTGATCCGGCGTGTCCAGACCCCAGCGGGTCATGTAAGCGCGCAGCTGGTTCATCACCGCGTCGTTAAACTGCTTGTCGATTCTTCCGGGGGTCACGCGCGTCGAAATGCTCTGCTGAATGCGCCGGTAGTTATACAGCGGCACGGCGCGGTAGACAATCGTGTTTGCCTTTGTGACCGGATAGAGCGATTGCAGCAGATCCTCCGTGTGCGGATTCGACAGAAACGCCTCGTAGGGCGTGTCGTCCTGCTGCACGAGCGGGGTGCGAATCGCCTTCGTGCAGAGGTTGTTGAGCCGCCAGGAGGCGATCATCTCGGCATAGATCGGCTGCTTGTCCGCCTCGCCGCGAAACACCGCGTTATCGGCAAACACCGCTTCGGCAACGGCGGTTGTAAACTCCGGCTCGTAGCGGTTGTAGTAGTTAAAAATCACGATGTCCGCGTGCTCACGCTCCAGCGTCTCGCGAATCGTCGCAAGCGCCTCCGGTTCGAGCGTATCGTCCGCGTCCAGAAACACGCAAAACTCGCCCTCCGCGGCTGCAATCCCCGCACGGCGCGCGCTGATGAGTCCCTTGTTTGATTGGTGCAGCACCTTGACCTTGCCAGGGTAGAGCGCGCGGTAGCGGTCGCAAAGCATGCCTCCGCCGTCCACGGAGCCGTCGTTGACCAAAATGAGTTCCAGGTCCTGCTCGCTTTGGCGCAGAACCGAATCCAGACAATCCTTCAAATAGGGTTCGGCGTTGTAAACCGGAACCAGTACGCTAAAAAACATCCTGTTTGTTATCCCTTTTCTTCCGTATCCGGCTGGCTTTTGCCGGTTTGAGCCGATTGCTCAGGCGCGCCCGGCCTTGGAGCGAGCCGAGACGTCGCCGCGCAGCCCTTCGACCACGAGCTCGCGAATGGACTCGCAGCGCAGCGTGTTGAGCATGTCGATCTTCGCCTGCCGGTCGTATACGCGCGCGGGTCTGCGACCGGAGAGCACGTTGACGGTTCGAAGCAGCGTGTTTCCGCTTAAGAATACCTTGAGCAGCTTTTCCTTCTGCTCTGCCGCGTAGGTTTCGTACCGCGCGGGAACAAAGCCCTCCACGCGGATGCGCAGCGAACGCTTTTCAAACGCTTCCAGAATGGCCTGTGCCCTTGCTTCATCCGCAAGCGCCGCGCCGCCATGCACGCGAATGATTGGTACGTAGAAAACGGCGTCCGCGCCGTAGTCGCCAACCGAGTACTTCACCAGCAGACCGGTGTCGAAACTCTCGCCGCCGTCCGCCGCGTCGAAGATGAAGTTGCCCTGCCCGTAGACAATGGTTGCGCCGTTCCACTTTTCGGCGCTGCCGATGCAGTGGCTGTGCTGGCAGACGACGAGCGAAGCGCCGCAGTCCGCGATTTTGCGGCAGGTCTTCTGCAACTCCGGCGAGGGATAGGCGTAGTGTTCGCGCCCGCCATGGTAGAGCACGATCAGGCGGTCGCAGTTGCTCTTGATGTCGCGAATGCGGTCGCTCAGGTTCACGAGATCGAGCGGGTTTGCGCCCGCGGTGCGTTCGGTTGCGCAGGAAAACTCGTGCTCACAGACGGCGTAAACCGCAATGCGCACGCCATGTTTGGCAAAGACAAACGGTTTGTCCGCTTCGTCGGCGTCCTCGCCCGCGCCAAACGAAGCGAGGTGCTTCGCCTTCAGCGCGGCCTTCGTCGAGGCGAGCCCCTCCGCGCCGTGGTCGAGAATATGGTTGTTGCAAAGGCAGATCCCGGTGGGGTTGAGGGCGGCGAGCCCTTCTGCGCACTTGGTTGGCGCGAGCAGATGCGGCCCGCATTTGCTTTCGGCGCTCTCGACGTCCGCAAGCGGCGTTTCGAGGTTAAACACGCGCAGATCCGCGGCGTTCCAAACGTCGCCCAAGCCCCCAAAGAGCAGCTGCGGCGCGCTCGATTGAAACGTGTCCAGATTGGACGCGGTCGGTACCACGTCCGCGCCGATGATGATTTCCAAGCTCATGCCCTAGCCTCCGGTGATTTCGCGATTGCGAAGATTCGATACGTTTTGTTCATGCCTGCGTCTCCAATGTTAAAAAATCGCCCATGATGCGGTCGCCGTCGCCCACATAGTCGTCGGCAAAGCCGCTCTGGTCGAAGAATGTCAGTTCGCCAAATTTGATGCCCGCTTCGGTATCGTACAGATCGACGCGAACATGCGCCATTCCGGCGGAGAGCGTCTCCGCCAACGCGCGCATCTCGTCAAAGCGCGCGGGTTTGGGAAACACGAAATCCACCGGCAGGTTCGCCGTTGCGTCGTTGACCGGAAAGCGGTTGAACTCGCGGTCAAAGAAATAGTAGTCCGCATGCTTTTCCGAGCGGTTTGTACAGACGCAGACCGCCCGCGCAACGCCGCCGAAACAGAAGAATTTGTAGTCGTCCGGCAGGCTTCCGTCCGCCCCGCCAATGAACGCCTCGCACAGCACACGTGGCGGAATATCCTTATAGAGCCACTCTCGCCCCTGTGCGTAATAGTTCTGTTTGAGCTGGCGATTGAGCGACTTCTTAGCTGCTTTCATGTCGAAGCGTGTTTTGTCCTTGCAGACGAGTACGCCGCCGGAGTTATGGGTGCACTTGAGCACGAATCGTTCCGGCAGTGCTGCAAAATCGATCTCGTTGGCGCTCTGCCAGCTCCCAAGCAGGTCCACGAGGTACTCCGCGCCGATTTTCTGCGCAACATAGTCCCGCACGGCGAGCTTATCCACGAGCCGGGCATGCTCGGGGTTACGGTCGTGCAGCTTGAGCCACTGAATCTTCTCGTTCATGGTCACCGGCGGGTTCAGGTGCAGTTCCTTGCCCATCCGTGCGCGATAAAACCGCTTGAGGTACGTTTCGTCGTTCATATTGCGAAACCAGCCGTGCTCCGCGAGCCAGACAAAGAGCCTGCGCGGATGGCTCAGGTAGCCAAACAGCCGCTCGCCGTCGTTCTGTTTCGCTTCCAGCAGCCGCGTCGCCGCCACAAGCAGCACCGGAAACACCGCCACGGTACGGTCATAGTACGACACCATGCCGACGTCCATCGCCACCTGCGAGAGCACGAGCGTCAGCATGGCTCCCACCATGGCGCGCTCGTTGCGCTGTTCCGCCCGACGCGCGCGCGTGCGCCAGAGCGCGCGGATCGCCAGAACCGCCGCAACCAGCTGTGCGCCGTAATACAGCACAAACATCGGCACGCCGCCGGAGACCAGCAGCTCCGTGTAGTTGCAGTGCGAATAGGTCTCCTGCGCGCCCTCGAGGAAACGGAAGCAATCGATACCCCAGCCCGTGATCGGCCGCAGACGGAACGCTTCCATCGCCACCGTGGTTAGGGAATTTCGCTCCAGCACGGTATCCGCGCTGCCCCAGCCCATAATCATGTAATGCGCAATGACCTGATAGCGATGGAACGGGCCGTTACTGATGGCGTTGTCCTGAAAAATCAGAAAATAGAACGCCACTCCCCCAACGGCCAACAGCCCCAAGAGCTTGAGATACCAGTATTTCGGATAGAGCACCAGAATCAATACGACAAACAGGATTGCCGAAAGCGCAATCCCCTTGGTGGACTTACTCAGCACCATCGCAGGCGCGAGAACCAGAATCGGCAGCAGCCAGAGCGCCTTTTTGCGCTGCGCCGCCAGAATCACGCAAAAGCCCATCGCCACGGCGGAGAGCATGCCAATCCAGTTCGGGTTTACACCAATTGCGTTTCCAATGCGATTGTAGTCCTGCGCCGTGTTTGGCTGCAGCAGGAGCGCCGCCGCGCAGATTGCGGTAACCACCGCAACGAACGCAATGCAATAGCGCTGCAAGGATTTTTGCAACAGCAGATATTGCAGCAACACGAAGAAGAACACGAGGTTGATGATCAGTGTCTTGACCATAGAGAGCGACGCGCTGCGCTCAACTGCCCAGGCAAAGGATACGACAACGCCCCAGAGGATCACGAGCGTGCCCGCGAGAATCCACCAGGAAAAGTACAGCCGCTTCCGGCGGAAGACCTGCAGCGCAATCACGCCAAAGAACAGCAGCATCATAAGCTGCGAAACAGCCGTATGCGGCAGCAGAATCTCCGTTGCCAGATACAGCGCAAACGCAAGATCGGAGAACAGCGGCAACCGCTTATCGATCCACAATGGTTTCAAGGTAGCGTCTCCATTCCGCGGCAATGACCGTTTCGTCCAGCCGCTGTTGAATCTGCCTGGCGTTGGTTCCGAAGCGCGCGGCCAGCTCCGGATCGTCCGCAACCGTCGTCATGGCGTCCAAGAGCGCCCGCTCGTCCTCGATTGGAATGAGCAGCCCGTTTTCGCCGTTTTGCAGCAGGGAGCGAACCCCGCCAATTGGGCAGTCCGTCGCAATGCAGCAGAGCCCGCAGGCCATGGCCTCGATCAGCACGTTTGGCATTCCCTCGTAATTCGAGCTGAGCACGAACATCGCGCTGTCGTTGATGTCCGACAGAAGCGTTTTGCTCTGGCCCGGCAGGTGCACCGCGCCTGCCACGCCGAGGCTGCTCGCCGTCTTCATCAGCGCGTGCTTTTCCGGCCCTTCGCCGTAGATTTCGAGCGAATACTCGTGGTGTGTCTTATAGAAGCGCGCAAACGCGCGAATCAGCAGATCAAAGTTCTTCTGCGCGTGCAGCCGCCCCGCCGCGGTGATCACCTTGCGGCGCGCGCCTTCGTACGGCACGGGAATCCGGCTCGTGTCCAGCGGGTTGTCGAGCACGATGCCGCGCTTGCGGATCGATTTGGAGAAATAATCGGCCGCGTCCTGCGTTTGAAAGATAAATCCCTTCGCAAACGGATAAACCAGGCAGCGCAGCAGCCGCTTGATCCGGTTTTCCGGGTGCCGGTGCGGGTCGTTTCGCTCGCTGACCACAACCGGAACATGCGTTCCAAGCAGGAACAACACCGTCCAGACGTTGACCTTCTCCGGCAGGGCAAGCACGAGGTCCGGACGCTCCTGCTTAACAAGTTTGCGCAGCTTTTTATACGCGCGCGGAATTTTAGAGGATTTGAGCGTGTTGTCAAACGTCAGGTAGATCTGGCGCACGGATTCCGGCAGATCGTAAAACGACGGAACGCCGCACTCGGTTACGAGCGTACAGTCGATTCCCTCGCGCGCAAAACAAGTCAGCAGCTGCGCGATCACTCGCTCGCAGCCGCCGCCGCTCATCTTATGCGTTACGACCATCAGTTTCTTCATTCGAGTTTCAATCTCCTAAAGACTCTGTTCGTTCTTCAAAACGGTTGTGTGCTCTGTTCTGCCCGTTCGCGATTCGTAGAGCTCCATCAGCCGAATCGCGTTCTCTTGTGCGTCGAATCCGGCGTCTCTTACCTGTGCGATGCCCGCATCGCTCGCGGCTTTCCGCTCGTTTCGCGGTGTGCCAAGCAGCGCGTCGGCAAACGCCCGCTCATATTCGATCGGGCAAAATGAGACCAATTCGGTCAGCGCCGTTTCGGGCGTCACCCGGTCGGACACCACACAAGGCAGCCCCGCGCACTGCGCCTCCACAATGGTCAGCGGCAGGCCTTCGTGCAGCGAGGGCAACGCAAACGCGTCCGCCGCACTCAGCAGCGCGGGAATATCCTCCCGCCAGCCAAGAAACGATACCGCGTTGGAAATGCCGAGTTGGCGGCAGAGCGCCTCGCAGGACGCGCGACGATCCCCGTCACCAACGAGCAGCAGCCTTGCGTTCGGCCTTTCGGCAAGCACAGCTGCAAACGCGCCGAGCAGGAACGCCTGATTCTTCTGCGCATTGAACGCGCCCACGTGCAGAACCGCAAACGACTCATCCGAAAGTCCCAACGTCGCGCGGGTTTCGGCGCGGAGCGCTTCGCTGTAGCGGTAACGCCCGGTCTCCACCGCGTTGTTGAGCACCGTAAACGGCCGGTTCGGAAAGAGCCACTCCCCCGCCGCCTTGGAGCAGGCGATGGCGTCCGTATAGCTTCGGTAAAACGCGCCGCGCAGCAGTGCATCCGCGAGCTTCATCTTGCAGGTTGTGTTGTGCGAGTGCGCAAAACGCGCGCCCGCGCCGCCGCGAATGCCAGCGCGCATCTCGGTATAGAGCGTCGCGCTGTTGCCGTGCGCATGCAACACCTCGATCTCCCGTGAACGGACGACGTCCGCGAGCCTACGCAGATAGGCAATCGGGTTCCGGTTTCGCCCGCCGAGCACAAATACTTGTCCGCCCGTGCGCTCAAACGCCGCCTTCGCCTCCGCGTCCGGCTCGTTTGGCGAAACGAGGTCGCAGCGTACCCGCGCCGGATCGAGTCTGGAAACGGTGTTGAGCACGCTGTTTGCAATTCCGTTTTTCGCAAAGCGCACCGTGAGTACCATCAATACGCGAACCGGTTCGTTCCCCACGCTCGCGCTCACTTTCCCAGCGCGCGGAGTTCTTCCGCCGCGCGGCCGGTCTTGCGGTATTCGTAGATCTTCGCGTCCACGAGAAAACGATACCAGTAGCTCTCGAAGTAGTGGTAAAGATAGCCCTCTTTGCCGTCGAGAAACCCAAGCCGGAAATAGTAGTTGTAGATGAACCAGAGCCAGGCGCGCAGGAACATCGGCGCGCGATAATACAGCGTAAACTTCTTTTTGCGGTGGCGGCGGAGCTGCTCGTCCGTATTTGCGTCGAACGACGCGCCGTTTTCGTAGGCAATGTAGTCGCTCAGCTCGCGGATGGCGTACCAGTTGTACCGCGCAATATAGCTCGTTAAATCCTTAAAATCGTAGTGTAGGTAGCGTTCGCGGATGGCAACCGTGGTGCCTTCCAGCAAAATCGTATGCGCGTCCCGCTTGCGATCTTCAATTCTGCCCTTGCCCGTTTTAAAGAGCATGATCTTGCGCTTTTTGCTGCCGCCGTGCTTCATCTGGCGGCCTAAGAAGAAAAAGTCGCTCTCCATGACGATGCCGTTCACGTCGTCTTCGGCGTGTTCGGTCAGTAGCGCTTCGCAGTGCGCGCAGACCGCGGGGGTAAAGCGCTCGTCCGCGTCCAGCCGAAGCGTCCACTTTGTCGTGATGTTTGCGTTGTCCACGCCCCAGTTGTACTGTGCGGCGTAATACGTAAACGGGTGGGAAAACACGTCCGCACCGTGCGCTTTGGCAATCTCCAGCGTTCGATCCGTGCTACCGCTGTCGATGACGACCACGCGCTTGCAGAACCCCTCGACGGAGCGCAGACAGGCCTCGAGATTCGCCTCTTCGTTGAGCGTCAGCACGATTGCCGTTACGTCCGCCATTGCACCGTTTCCTCCGTTTTTTCGGGCGACAGGGCCCGAAGCTACTCTAATATATGCCTATGGTAGTGTACCATTTGCGGGGGTACCTGTCAAACACGCCGGAGCCGTTGAGCCGTTTTTTCACGCAAGGTTTACAAGTTCGCCGCGCGGAAAACGGGTTGCCGCAGATACGCCGCTATGGTACAATTTTTGCCATGAAATCGAGTGTTGTTGCGTACTTACTGCGCGATCCAAACAAGAACATCGACATGCTTGAGATTTTGCCGCTGCCCACCGCGCGGGTGCTGGCAGCGAGCGATTCCGGCGTGCTCATTGAGCACAACGGGATCTATCTTCTCTCCTGCGACGCGGGAACGGACGCCGACTATCTGCCGCTGCTCGTCGAAGGGTTGGAACACGACCCGGA
>CAZDXW010000042.1:0-1810 GCA_964509485.1 uncultured Christensenella sp. | reverse complement strand
ACGCACGACGAGCGCTCCATCGGACTATTGGAGATTCTGCCGGAATATCGCCGCCTCGGTCTGGCGTTTGCGCTGGAGGCGTATCTGATCAACCGGCTGTTGGAGCAGGGACGCATTCCGTTTACGCAGGTGTCGGTCGACAACGAACCCTCGCTCGCTCTACAGCGGAAGCTCGGAATGGAACTTTCCGACGCAACGGTGCACTGGCTCGTTCGCGGGAGCGTTCACTGACGATTGCTGCAAAAAAAACAGGGCGGAGATGATCTCCGTCCTGTTGTGTCTTTTTGGTTACTTGATGTTTGTTTCTTTTTGAATATAGATCGGGCGCTGCTTGACCTGCATATAGGTGCGCGCAACGTACTCGCCGATGATGCCGAGCGCGAGCAGCACAAACCCGCCGAGGAACAGGATGATGGCCAGCAGCGAAGGATAGCCCGCAACGGGGTTGCCCCAGATCATCGCGATGATCACGCGGATAACCATGTAGACCAGCGCGACCGCCGAAACGACGCTTCCGACCGCGGTTGCCAGCTGCAACGGCGCGACGGAGAACGAAATGATTCCCTCAATCGCGTAGCGCATGAGCTTCCAGAACGACCACTTGGTTTCGCCCGCCGCGCGTTCCACGTTTTCGTATTCGAGCCAGACGGTGTCAAACCCGACCCACATGAAGATGCCCTTGGAAAAGCGATGGTACTCGCCAAGCGAGAGAACCGCGTCCACCACGCAGCGGCGCATCATTCGAAAATCACGTGCGCCGTCGACAAACTCGGTATCCGAAATGCGGTTGATCACGCGGTAAAACGCGCGGGCAAACGCGCTACGAATCTTCGGCTCGCCCTTTCGTGTGACCCGGCGGGTGGCGACGCAGTCGCGATCCTCGTCGTTCAGGCGGGAGAGCATCTGCTCAATCAGCTCCGGCGGGTCCTGCAGGTCCGCGTCCATCACGCAGACAAAGTCGCCTTTTGCGTGCTGTAGCCCCGCGTACATGGCCGCTTCCTTGCCGAAGTTGCGCGAAAACGAAATGTACTTCACCCGCTCGTCCGCCTTTGCCAGCTCCCGCAGGATCGGCAAGGTTCGATCCTTCGAGCCGTCGTTGACGAAAATCAGCTCAAAGTCGTAGTCCGTCAGCCGCGCAAACACGCGCTCGTTCATCGCCGCGTAATACAACGGGAGCATCGGCTCCTCGTTGTAGCAGGGGCAAACGACGGATACCAGCGGTTTCTTCGCCATAGCCTGTTTCTCCCTTGTTGTAAACGAAGTACGTTGTTTCGCGGTTATTTCGGTTGCAGCAGCGGTACTCCGCTGAGCACCATGATGAGCGTATACCCGAGTAACCAGACCGCAAGGCCAATCAGCATTGCCGCGCGCCCCTTTTGAATCTTGCGGCGAACGCGCTTCTCAATCACGTTTGGCAGCAGCAACGCAATCAATACGGCGGTGATGGTGCTGAACATGCCAATCGATTCGAAATTCGAAAAATACGTCAGCAGCAGCCCGCAAAGAAGGCCCAGCGCGCCGCCGGCAATCCGCTGAATCAGCGTCCAGGTCTTTTCCGGATAGTTGAAGACGCGCGTTTGCAGCTCGTCCATGTCCTCCGGCGGCTGGGGCGCGGCGTTTGGATCGACGGTTGGTTGCGTTGGTTCGAGTTGGTCGTTTGGTTTGTTGGTTTCCAAAGTTAGTCTACCTCCGATGTGCAATATGGGCAGCGCGTCGCGTCGACGGCAATCTTCGACTTGCAGAATGGGCAGGTCTTTTCGGTTGGCGCCGCGGGCGCTTCCGGCTCGCCGCGCTTGCGTTTTCCGCCGAG
>CAZDXW010000041.1:15257-27668 GCA_964509485.1 uncultured Christensenella sp. | reverse complement strand
ATGTTTCATATAGAAACGCCGAACGTAACAAAAGAACAATTTAGAACGGAGGATGTTTATGTCGAAATTAACGTATTTTTATCTGCCCAGCTGCCCGCATTGCCGCCTCGCCGCGCGTTGCATCGAAGAGCTCTGCGCGGAAGACAGCCGCTACAAGGATGTGGAGATCGAACGAATCGACGAGTCCGCCGAAAAGGCGCTCGCCGCGAAGTACGACTACTGGTATGTCCCCTGCTTCTACATGGGCGACCAGAAGATTCACGAAGGCCATGCCGAGAAGGCGGACGTCAAGGCCGTCCTTGACCGCGCGCTGAAGGACTAACCTTCCGAACCGTTCCATAGTGCCACAAAACGCCCCTGCGAATTCATCGCGGGGGCGTTTTCTTTTCGTTCAAAATCGGTCAAAGACAAAATGCACAACATTTGTCGCGTATTGTTCAAGCGCCGTACATAAATATGTGTATAATAGAGGTATATAGTTTTATTTTCCGGCGTGACCGCACTATTTTGCGAGCCGGATGAACGGTTGGGAGGCGAAACTTTGCTCACGTTGCTCTATGTGCTTCTGGCGCTGCTGGCGGCGGCGCTCGTGCTTTCCGGCTTGATCGGCTGGAAGGTCTCCTCCATGATCCTAAGGCCGAAGAACTGGCCTTACGACACCATTGTCGACGAAGAGGAAAAGCGCGGACACTTCACGCGCGAATGGTTTGAACAGAACGTTCGGCTGGAGGAGTTCACGATTCCCTCGCCCTTTGGCTACAACCTGCACGCTGCGATCTGGCCGCACGAGGGCGCCAGCGTGTTTGCCGACGGCAAACGCCGAGTCGCGGTGCTTGTTCACGGCTACACCTACTGCCTGCTCGGCGGAATCAAATACGCCTCCATCTTTCATTCACTCGGTTTCGACTGCGTGCTCTACGACCACCGGAATCACGGCTTGTCCGACCGTGCGCTGACTACCATGGGGCTATACGAAGCGCGCGACCTCTCCGCGGTTTGCGACTGGGCGCGGGAGCGCTTTGGCGCGGATGCGATCCTCGGCACGCATGGCGAGTCCATGGGCGCGGCAACCGTTCTGCTGCACGCGCCGCAATACCCCGGCCTGTCGTTCGTCGTTGAGGACTGCGGCTACAGCGACCTCAACGCGGAACTCCGCTTTGCGCTGACGCACCGGTTCCATCTGCCGTGGTTTCCGGTATTGGCGTTTGCGAGCCTGTTTTCGCGCTTGCGCGGCGGCGTGTTCTTTGGCAGTGTCGTGCCAAAGCGGGGGCTGCAAAATTGCGAATCGCTGCCAATGCTGTTTATCCACGGGGACGCGGACGAGCTGGTTCCGTTCTCCATGCTGGCGGAAAACTACGACGCCAAACCCGGCGCGAAAGCGAAGCGCGCGTTCCCCGGCGCGTCGCACGCGGGCTGCTACCACGCGGACCCTGCGGCCTACGCGGAGTGCCTGACCGCGTTTCTATCGGAGAATGGCATTCTAGCGTCAAAAGCGCAGTAAACCGGCGAAAGATTCGCCGAAAACGGCTGCTTCCCGGTACGCGCCGCACTTGCAAACCAGCAGGCGTACTGGTATGATGAAGGTAGCGATGGGGAGGAAATAACCATGACGAAACCGATTCAAAAAGCGCTGATTCTTTCGGCCGTTGTCTATCTCGTAATCGGGCTGCTGCTCGTCATTTGGCCCGACGTTGCACGCCAGATCGTCATCTACGCAATCGGCGTGGCGGCGGTGCTCTACGGCGGCTACCGCATCATTGATTTCTTTTCGCGCAAGGAGCATCTTTCCGGCGTGCAGATCGGCGTTGCGCTCGGCATTGGCTGCGTCATGCTCGGTCTATTTCTGCTGTTTCGGGCGAGCGTCGTGGTTGCGCTGCTGGCAACCGTCATCGGCGTTGCGGTCATCGTCGACAGCGTGCTGCGCTTGCAGATTGCCTTAAACCTCCGGCTCATTGGCGACAAGGGTTGGATTGCGCTGATCGTTACGTCGTTTGTCACAATGGTGTTCGGCATTCTGTTGCTGTTTAACCCGTTTACAGCGGTTCGCGTTGCAACCATCGTTGGCGGGGCAAGCCTGCTGGCGGACGGCGTGTTCACCCTCTGGGGCGCGCTGCAAAGCGGCAGCGACCGCTCCGGCAGCAACCGCACGGTGGTCCTCCACTAACAACAGATTCAATTATCGAGTACGCAAACGGCGGCGCAAAAGCGCCGCCATTTTTTTGTGTATCATGTGTATTGCAGCGTGTTCCTGCCGCAAGAGGCGACCCCGACGTTACGGTAGATGCTCCGCTTCAAACAGTTTGATGGGCGGGCTCATCTCCTCCTGATAGATGCGAACGCAGTTTCGGCCTGCGTTCTTCGACGCATACAGCGCGATGTCCGTCTTTCGATACAGCTCGTCAAAGGTTGTTCCGTCCCCCGGAAACACCGCGGCTCCCAGGCTGCAGGAAACGATCTTGTCCTCGCTGACGCGCTGAAAAAGCAACTCGCGAAGGTTGTTCAGCTTGGTTTCCAATATCTCCTTTTTCAACACGTTGCGAAGCAGCACTAAGAACTCGTCCCCGCCAAGCCGACCGACGAGATCGTCCGCGCGCAGTGCCGCGCGCAGCGTCTCCGCCACCCGAATCAGCACGCGATCTCCGTACCCGTGCCCAAAGCAATCGTTCACCTGCTTGAAATGATCCACGTCCAGTATGATCAGCGCGTGCTTTCCGTTGGTTCCCTCGGCAAAGATGGCGTCCGCCTGCGCAATGAACGCGCTCCGGTTCAGCGCGCCCGTCAGCGGGTCCGACCGAAGCTGGTTTTGCAGGTGCAGTTCCTCGCGCTTTCGCGCGTCGATGTCCCGCAGCAGCAGCGACACGCGAATATTCGAGGAGTACGGGTCCGGCAGCATCTGAACGCTGAAGCGCACCCACTCATAGGTTCCGTTGCTCCGCAGATGCCGATAGTCGACCTTCTCCGGCGTCACCCCGCGAAAATACGCGGCCAACAGCCGGTCGCGCGCAATGCAGTCGCAGAGTTTCTCCCGATCCTCCGGATGCACCCATTGTTCCATAAAGTACTGCATGGCGCTTTCCAGCGTCTGCTCCTCCTGGGACGGAAACCGCTCAATCAGTCCGCCTTTTTGCAGCTCCAGCCGGTTCTGCGTCAGGTCAAACTCCATGTAAGCGGTTTTATCCAGTGCCATGGCCGCGTAGGTTTGCTCCCAGCGCTTATAGGCGACCTCTCGCTCGTGCTGCTCGGAGACGTTCTGCATGGAGAAGACAGCCTGCGCGGGTGTTTGATCCTCGCGATAGATCAGCGAGTACACCACGCGGTACCATTCGTACGACGTCGCGTCCATGCCCAATTTAAACTGAAGGATTGCGCTGCCGGTCTTGACGGCGCCGCTTTGAATCATTGCGCAGAGGTCGCGATAAGCGTCCAAGCTGGCGGGGCTGATGATGCCGCTGCGTTCAATCCGCGTAATCGCATCCGGAATGACCTCCTCGTGAAACAGCTGCGCGAGCTCCGGGGAAAGGTACACCGTTTTGCAGGCAATGTCGTAGCGAAAGACGAGCTTGTCGCTCTGCTGAATCGCGACCCGGTACTCCTCCTCGCGAAAACGCAGCTCTTCCTCAATCGTTTTGCGCTCGCTGATGTCCATGCAAGCGCAGAGCAGCAGCGGTTCCTCCGTCGTCATCCGGCGCGCATGCAGCATGGCCCATACCGCTTCACCGTCCCGTTTCCGCAGGCGGATTTCGAGCAACGCGGTCTGTTCCGCGCCGGAGAACAGCGCCTGAAACCGGCGACGCGCGTCGCAGCACGCGGTCTGCTCCATTCGGTCGAACAAGCCGAGAAAGCCGTCCTCCTCCGCTTGTTCTTCGTTTTCGTACCCCAGCATCTGAAAAAAGATCTCGTTCGCAAACACAAAGGAGACCCTCTCGTCCTGTCGAACGGCGCAAACGCCGCATGGCATTTCAAGGAGGATCTGATCCCGCAGCTCCGCCGGAAGGGCGGTTTTGATTCGCTCGCTCTGCGTCATCAAACGGTGCTCCAATTTGTATTGTGTTCAATTTGATCGGACAATATACCAATATGTACTGTAGGTAGTATATCATTAGACAAGTGATTTGCAAGCGAGAACCGGAAAATACATTCGATTTTATAGGGCTTTTTTCACTTATTTCCTGGATTTCTGTCGATAACCGTCATCGTGATTGCAATTTGTTTACAGTTTGCAATTGTCACACCGTAACATGTTACATGGCCGGTGAACAAATGTTCAACGCATGGGTTGACCGTCGTTATCCATTGTAATCCGAATTCGTTTGAAACGTAACAAGACGGCGGAAGGCGCTTATTTGTTCCAAACAAATATTTTCAAAAAGTATCATACAAATTAGCTCCAACATCTTGAAACGGCGCTCCTGTTTCGCTTATAATTTTCTTGGCACTTCAAATTTCGCATTTCGCATAAGGAGGCTGTTCCATGAAGAAGTTCAGAGCATGCGTCATTGGCGTCGGTTTTATCGGCGCGGCGCACATTGAGGCGCTCCGCCGTCTCGGCAACGTTGACGTCGTCGCTGTTTCGGACGTTCCGAACGCGCAGGCAAAGGCGGACGCGTATTTCGTTCCGAAAGGATACGATGACTACAAGGTGATGCTCGATACGGAGAAGCCGGACGTCGTGCACATCTGCACGCCCAACTCCTCGCACTACGAAATGGCGATGTACGCCATGGAACGCGGCATCTCCGTCGTCTGCGAAAAACCGCTGACAAAGACCTTGGACGAGGCGAAGAAGCTCGCCTCCTACGCAAAGAAGCACAACATCGTGACCGGCGTCAACTTCAACTGCCGCTGGTATCCGCAGATCATGCAGGTCAAGTCCATGATTCAAAGCGGCGAAGTCGGCGACATCCGCACCATTCACGGCGGCTATCTGCAGGACTGGCTGTTCTTTGACACGGACTACAGCTGGCGCCTCGAGCCCGAGGTCAGCGGGGACAGCCGCGCGTTTGCGGACATCGGCTCCCACTGGATCGACATGGTGGAGTCCGCAACCGGCCTTCGCGTAGTTGAACTGCTCGCGGATTTCGAAACCTTCCACAAGATTCGCAGAAAGCCGCTCAAGCCGATTGAAACCTTCTCCGGCATGGCGCTGCGTCCCGAGGACTACGAAGAAAAGCCGATCAACACCGAGGACTACTGCACGGTGCTCTTCCGCTTCAACAACGGCGCGCACGGCACCTGCACAATCAGCCAGGTGTTTGCCGGCCGCAAGAACCAGATTCAGCTCTCCGTCTCCGGCAGCAAATGCTCACTGCACTGGGACAGCGAGGACAGCAATGAGCTCTGGATTGGCCGCCGCGAAACCTACAACCAGAAAGCAGCCAAGGATCCTTCGATTCTCAGCCCGCTGGCGCGCGCGTCCATCAGCTATCCCGGCGGACACGTCGAGGGCTTCCCCGATACGTTCAAACAGAACTTCAAGGCGATCTACGCCGCCATCGAGGCGGGCGACACCAGCAAGCACGACTTTGCGACCTTTGAGGACGGCCTTCGCGAGATGGAACTCTGCGATGCGGTCATCAAGAGCGCAAAGAAGGATCGCTGGGTCAAGGTCGGCGAGTAAGGAGACGATATGTTCAAGATCGCAACGCTGGCCGACTGGTTCGGCGTGGGCCTCATCGAAGGCATTCGGGAATCCGAACGCTGCGGGGCAACCGGCGTACAGATCTACGCCGCGGATCAACTCGACCCGCGCACGCTCGGCAAGGATGAACTCCAGCGCGTCAAGCGCACGTTGAGCGACTGCCACCAGACGGTGACGGCGCTCTGCGGTGAACTCGGCGGTTACGGTCTGGAAAAGACGGCGGACAATCCGGAGAAGATCGCCTATCTCAAACAGGTCATCGATCTTGGGTTGGAGCTCGGCTGCCGCGTGGTCACCACGCACATCGGCGTCGTGCCCAAGGACAAGTCGAACCCGCGCTACGCCGTCATGCGCGACGCCTGCGCCGAACTTGGCGCCTATGCCGCGGCAAACGGCGGTTGGATCGCCGTGGAAACCGGGCCGGAGCCAATCGACGTGCTCTCCGCGTTCATCGACGAGTGCGGAGCGGGCGTTGGCGTGAACTACGACCCCGCGAACATCGTCATGGTCACTGGCGTGGATCACGTGGAAGGCGTCCGCATTGCGAACAAGCGCATTGTGCACACCCACGCCAAGGACGGCAAGAACCTGATTCCCGTCAACGCGGAGCAGTTCTACCACGGGTTTGCCGAAGGCGGACTCGAGTGGATGCAGTCCCAGGGCGTACTGATCGAAACCCCGCTTGGTGAGGGCGACGTCCGCTGGCCGGAGTACCTCCGCGCGCTGCGGGACGTCGGCTACGACGGGTACCTGACCATCGAACGCGAGGTAAAGAACGGCGCGGAGGACATCCGCACCGCCGTCCGCTTCCTCAGCGAGCAGATCGCGAAACTGTAACATCGAACCAAACGAACGATATTAGGAGGATTACCGGCATGATGAAACTGGGTCTCGTCTCCGCCATTCTGCCCAACGACACCTTTGAGCAGTTGATCGATTACGCCGCATCCGTCGGCTTTACCTGCGTGGAAGTCTGCTGCTGGCCAAAGGGCAAAGCCGTCCGCCGCTATGCGGGCATTACGCACATTGATCTCGACGAGAGCGATGAAAAGAAGCTGCTCTACTATCGCGACTATGCCGCGAAGAAGGGCGTCACGATTTCCTCGCTCGGCTACTACCCGAACGCCATGGACGGCGACGCGGAAGCGGCCTCCGTCGCCATTGCGCATCTTTACAAACTGATTGACGCGTCCGCGCTCATGGGCGTCAACATGATTACGACCTTCATCGGCAAGGACAAGACAAAAACGGTTGAGGAGAACCTCGACAAGTACGAGGTTGTCTGGAAGCCCATCGTCGCCTACGCCGAACAGAAGAAGGTTCGCATCGGCATTGAAAACTGCCCGATGCTCTACACGGTCAACGAGTGGCCGGGCGGCAACAACCTCGCCTGCACGCCGTACATCTGGCGCGAAATGTTCAAGCGCATTCCCTCGGACTTCCTCGGCCTCAACTACGACCCGTCGCACCCTTACCTCATTGGCGCGGACTACGTCAAGCCGCTCTATGAGTTCAAGGACAAGATCTTCCACATCCACTTCAAGGACATCCAGATCCACAAGGACAAGGTGGACGATTACGGCGTGTTCTCCTACCCCGCGCTCTGGCATTCGCCCAAGCTGCCGGGGCTTGGCGGCGTGGACTTCGGCGCGTTTGTCTCCGCGCTCAACAACATCCGCTATCAGGGGTTTGCCTGCATCGAAATTGAGGACCGCGCGTTTGAAGGCTCGCCGGAAGACGTGAAACTCGGCATTGAGCAGTCCTACCGCTACATGAAGCAGTACATGTAATTTTCCCCGAATACCTTCCCCGCAAAAAAGCGCGCCTGCTTGCGTGTTTGTTTGCTGTACCCAAGAATATTGAATCGTGAGAACAAGAGGTAGCATCATGGATCAGCTTTCCCATCGCGAGCGCGTTTTGCTCGCGCTCGACCATCAGGACACGGACCGCGTGCCCATGGATCTCTGCGGCAGCACCTGCAACATGGTGGACGCGCTGTACTTTAAAGTGCGGGACATGCTCGGCATCGTCGGCGACATTCCGCCCTACCGCTCCGGCCGTACGTCGAGCTATTACGACGAGCGCATTCTGGACGCGTTTGACACGGACTTTCGGCATATCTCGATCAAGAGCGCGAAGAGCCACCCGACCGTCATCGCGCCGGACGGCACTTACATTGACGAGTGGGGTGTAAAACTCCGCCTTTATGCGGGTGAGGTGCAGTGCCTCGAATCCCCGCTGGAAGACGCGGAGGATGCGGACGAGGTGTTCGCGCATACACAGTGGCCGGACACGACCGACCGCAGCCGCGTCGAGGGGCTCAAGGAGCGCGTGCAGTACCTGCGCAAGCACACGGACTTTGCCGTTTCCGCCAAGTTCGTCACCTCGCTGGGCTTTCTGGAACACGGCGGGTACCTCCGTGGGTTCCAGAATTTCCTCTGCGACCTGCTGACGGACGAGGACATGGCAAACGCAATCTGCGACAAGATCATGCAGGTCAAGATCGACCTGTACAACATGATGCTCGAGGAGATCGACGGGGACGTGGACATCGTCGAACTCAGCGAGGACTTCGGCACGCAGGGCGGCCTGCTCGTTTCGCCGGATCTTTACCGCAAATATCAGAAGCCGCGCTTTCAAAAGATCATCGCCGCCATTCGCGAGCGCGCACCCAAGGCAAAGATCTTTTTCCACACCTGCGGCGCGGTGTTCCCGCTGATTCCGGATTTAATCGAAACGGGCGTCGATATCCTGAACCCCCTCCAGCCGCTCGCAACCGGCATGGACTCCGCGTTGATCAAGGCAACCTATGGTGACAAGCTCTGCTTCCACGGAGCCATCGACCTGCAAAAGGCGATGCCGGGCACGATTGAGGACGTTCGCCACGAGGTCGAAACCCGCATCGATGCACTGTACCACAACGGTGGCTACATCCTCGCCCCCGCAAATCATCTTCAGATCGATACTCCGCCGGAGAACGTCCGCGAGCTCTTCCGCTATGCGAAGGAATACAGCTCGAAAAAGCACTAAGCAAACAAAAAAGAGCCGCAAGGCTCTTTTTTTGTTGGGCGCTTCTTTACGGGGCTTGGGGGCGAAGCCCCCATATTTCTTATTCCCCAAAAACCTCGTCCGTGACGCAGAATTCCGTCTGCGGCAGGTTGAGCACGAAGCTCGCGGGCAATTCCACCGTGGTTTCCCCATGCGCGAGCAGCTCAATGGCACGCTCGACCACCGGGCACTTCTGCGGTGAATTCGCCATGACATAGAGCTTTCGCGCCTCGCGCGCGTTGCCAATGCCGATGGTCACACCCTTGGTCAGCTTGGGCGTTTCCCCCTCGAAGTACTTCTGCGCAACGTCCGCGGTGACGCTGGACACCTCGGCCACGTGCGTTCTCAGCGTCGGGTCGACGCCCGGCTCGTTCAGCGCGACGTGCCCGTTGACCCCAACGCCAAACACGATTGCGTCGAAGTTGCCATGCTCGGCGATGAACCGCTCCGCGCGATCGCACTCCCCCTGCGGGTCGGCCATGCCGTCGAAGAGAAACACGTCCCGAAAGCCCGCTTCGTCGAGAAAGTTCTTGCGCAGAAAGTCCGCCATTGCGCCGTCCGCGTCCATTGGCAGGCCGAGCCATTCGTCCATGCCGATGAACGACGCCTGGTCAAACGAAACATCGCCCTCCGCCTTGCGGCGCAGCAGCGCGTCGAAGACGGGAAACGAGGTGGTGCCCGCCGCGATGCAGATCAGCGCATCCGGCTTATGGTGCAATATCTTGGTGATGCCGCCGGCAATGAATTCCCCGACGGCCTTGTCGTCCGTAAATCGAATCATACGATTGTTTTCATCTCCAGTTGTCCACAGGTTTTTTCGCGGAGGAAGCATACGGCAGGGCGACCTTGCGGCCTTCCTTTGCGCTGGTGTACGCCGCGTGGATGATCTCCAGCACGCGCTTGCCATACTCGCCGTCCGAAACCGGGGTTACGCCGTTGCGGACGCAGTCGATGAAATGCGTCAGCTCCTGCGGATAGCCCTGGTTAAACGCCTCTTCAAACACCGGGAACGTCCAGCCCGTCGTCGCGCCCGCCTTCTCGCTGGCGTAATCGTAGCCCTCGAGACTGTACATCTGCGAGGAGTTGCCCTGGAACAGGTCGGAGTAGGCAACGCCCTTGTCGCCGTAGACTTCAATCATATCCTGCATGCCGCCGTGCTTGGCCCAGCTGTCCTCGCCGACACAGAGAACGGTTTTGCCGTCGCGCTCGAACTCGATCTGTGTAATCGCGTGATCCTCCGCGTCCGTATCGTGCATGACCTTGAGAAAGTTGCCGTAGACGTTCTTCACCGTCGCGCCCTTGAGCATCCAGAGAAACCAGGCGATTGCGTGGCAGCCCATGTCCATCATGACGCCGCCGCCCGCCTTGTCGCTCTCGTAGAACCAGCGGCTGTGCGGGCCGCTGTGCTTCTCGGCCTGACGCAGCATGTAGACGCTGCCGACCGCGCCGCTCTCGACGATGTGGCGCACGCGCTCATACTTCGGCGCGAAGCAGAGTTCCTCGGCGTACATCAAAAGCTTTCCGTTCTTTTTGCAGGCAGCGATCATCTCATCCGCCTCGGCCAGCGAGAGACAGAGCGGCTTTTCTACGATCACATGCTTGCCCGCGTTCGCGGCCTTGATGCAGACGCCATGATGCAGATAGTTCGGCAGGCAGACGTCGATGACGTCGCAGTCCACCTCGGCGAGCAGCTTGTCCACGTCGTCGTAGGCGGCGGGAATGCCCAGTTCCTTGGCAAAATGCTGTGCTTTGGAGAGATGGTGCGAGTAGACGGCAACCACCTCCGCGTCGCGGACAAAGCGCTTGTAGGAGGATGCGTGGATTTCGGCGATAAAACCACAGCCCAGAATAGCAACCTTTGTTCGTTCCATAAGTTTTGAACCCCTTTCTGAATAGAAATGTGTGATTTGATCTTTCGTTCGATCGAAAACAGAAGTGGCGATGCAATCGCGCAGGAAACGCGCAATTGATCCATACAAATTAATCATAGCAGAGGTTCGAAAATCCTGCAATGGATTTGTTCAACAAATCAAATGAAGACTGTTTTTTACAAAATTTCAACTTTCCTTCCGTCAATCAGTTGCAATTTGCGGATCGGGTCGGTACAATATGTATGAGACATAACGACGGGTTCCAATCTACCTTTCACCGC
Source organism: uncultured Christensenella sp. (assembly GCA_964509485.1). Classification (GTDB taxonomy): domain Bacteria; phylum Bacillota; class Clostridia; order Christensenellales; family CAG-138; genus UBA7703. The sequence continues at coordinate 16,830 of CAZDXW010000041.1, read as the reverse complement.
CGATTCCACGATTTCGTTTGTACCCACTCTTGGTTTTCATCGGTCCATCGACCGCTTAACGGCGCGGTTTGCGCCCGCATCCAACCTTTTATCGCGTAAGGAGAACTGCATTTATGGAACAGCACGACATCCTCGAAGCGCTTGTCCGCGCGACAACGTATCCAAAGCCCGCCCGCAAGGACTGGCGCATCGGCTGCGTCGGCGCGGGGTTCATCATGGCGGACTGCCACCTCGTTTCGTATCAGAACGCAGGGTTCAATCCCGTTGCCATCGCCTCGCGCACCGAGGCGCACGCCGCGGCGGTCGCTCAGCAGCGTGGCATCGAAAAGGTGTATCCCTCCTGGCGGGAACTGATTCGCGACGAGTCGATTGAAATTCTCGACGTTGCGTTTCCGCCGGATCAGCAGCTCGAAATCGTGCAGGAAGCCTGCAAGCAGCCGCACATCAAGGGCATTCTCTGTCAAAAGCCAATCGAAATGTCGCTGGAACGCGCGCGGGAGATCGTCCGCATTGGCGAAGAGTCCGGCAAGAAAATTGCCGTCAACTCCAACATGCGCTGCGACCAGTCCATGCGTGCGTTGAAGTACCTGCTCGACACCAACGAGCTTGGCACACCCGTGCTCGCGACCATCGAGATGCGCGCCATTCCGCACTGGCAGCCGTTCTTACGCGAATACGACAAGCTGGAAATCTTTGGCATGGGCATTCACCACGTGGATTCCTTCCGTTTTCTCTTTGGCAATCCGGAATGGGTCACCTGCGTCTGCCGCACCGACCCGCGCAGCAAGTTTCCGCATGTGGACGGCATTACGCAGTACACCTTCCAGTATGAAGACGGCCTGATGGCAACCTCGCTGGACGACGTCTGGGCCTGGCCGGAAGACCCCTGCGAAAAGGACATCTACATCAAGTGGCGCGTCGAGGGCACCGAGGGCATGGCGGAAGGCACCATCGGCTGGCCGAAGTACCCGGAGCGTAGCCCAAGCACGCTGCGCTTCACGAGCAAGCGCCATCCGCAGTGGGTCGAGCCGAAATGGGACACCGTCTGGTTCCCGGACGCGTTCGAAGGCACGATGGCGGCGCTGTTGACCGCGCTCGAAGAGGGGCGCGAGCCGGCCATCTCCGCGAAGGACAATCTGTATACCATCGCCTGCGTCGAAGCCTGCTACCGCTCCATTGCGGAGCGCCGCTCGATCCGGCTCGACGAAATCATTCGCTAACGCCACTGGGCGTTGCCCAATCCAGATCATTCGATTCTTACCATATTGCAGGAGGATTACACCATGATCAGCGTCGGTATCTTCACCGGATACTACCCCTTTGCTCTGGACGAGGTCGTCCGCCGCATCAAGGCGAGCGATTTCAACTGCGTGCAGCTCGACGTCTCCTTTAAGGACTTTGACGCGACGAAGGAACCTCTCACCAAGGAGAAGGCGCACTGGATTCGGGACGCGTTTCGCAACGCGAATCTGCCCGTCGTCGCCGTGTCCGGCTATACGAACATCATCCATCCCGACCCCGTCAAGCGCAAGGCAAACATCGACTTTCTCAAGATGATGCTGCGCTACGCGCG
>CAZDXW010000041.1:10636-15157 GCA_964509485.1 uncultured Christensenella sp. | reverse complement strand
AGCCCCGCGCTGGGACTGCTCTGCGATCCCACGAACTATTTTGACGACAAGACCATCAAAGATGTGGACGGAACGCTGAACCATGTCTTCGACCGTCTCTCGCCCTACATGAAGATTGCGCACGCAAAGGACATTGCCGTCGCCGCCGACACCTCGGAAAAACACGCGGACATCGACGCGGACGAGTCGCATACCTTCCGCGGTTCCGGCGCAGTGGAACTGCCCGCGGCGGGGCTCGGCATATTGAACTACGATCTGTATGTGCGTCGTCTCGCGGTGGACCACCCGAACATTCCGCTCATCATTGAGCATCTCGATCTAGAGGATATTCCGCGCGCGAAGGGCTTTGTGGATGCAACGCTCCGCCGCGTCGGCGTTTAATCGGTTAAGGAGAACGATTCATGTCCAAATTCAGACTGGCGATCGACATGGGCGGCACGGACATCAAGACCGGCGTCGTGGACGATCAATTCAACATCATCAAACGACACGTGATTCCAACCGGGCCGGAGCGCCCGTTTGAGGTCGTCGTGGCCGATATGGCGCAGGCGGCAAAGGACGTCGCCGCCATGTGCGGGCTCACATTTGCAGACTTTCCGTGCGTGGGCGTCGGCGTTCCGAGCTGCATCAACCCGCATTCGGGCCTGCTCGTGTTCGCCAACAACACCAACTGGCGCAACGCACCGCTGCGCGAGGAACTCCGAAAGCACATTCCGGTTCCGGTGTATATTGGCAACGACGCGAACTGCGCGGTCGTCGGCGAAGCGATGGCGGGCGCTGCGCGCGGCAAGAAGGATGTGCTCATGATTACGCTCGGCACCGGTCTTGGCGGCGGGCTGATCATGGACGGCAAGCTCTATCTCGGCGCGGACGGCATGGGCATGGAGCCCGGGCACACGATCCTCGTGCACAACGGCCTGCCCTGCACCTGCGGACTGCTGGGTTGTCTCGAAGCATACGGTTCCGTCGTCGCGCTGATTCAGCAGGCGAAGGACGCGATGGCGCTGCACCCGGAAAGCTGCCTCAACGAGCTTTCCCGCGCAAACAGCGGAAAGCTCAACGGCAAGATCATCTTTGACTGCGCAATTTCCGGCGACGAAACGGCAAAGGCCGTCGTCAACCAGTTCCTCGAATACGTTGCAAACGGAATCGGCTCGCTCGTGAATCTGTTCCGTCCGGAGGTCATCCTCATTGGCGGCGGCATCTGCGACGCAGGCGATTATCTGATGATTCCACTCAATGAAAAGCTGCCGAAATACGTGTTCGCATCGGACATCATCGGCTGTCCGCCCGCGATCCGCGCGACGCTGGGCAATGCCGCGGGCACCATCGGCGCGGCCTGCCTCGACTGCATGTAGTGTCCTCCTCCATTCCGGCGCGGTTTGCGTGTTCGTCACCTGCCGCGCCGGAGGTGTCTTATTTTGGTATGTGTTCTGGATCAACTGCGGTATAATAGATTTGTTCAGTTCGTTCAGTTCCAATTGGAACTCCGTTTAAAACATAGATCGTTTGCGTCAAAGGAGCGAAAGCATAGTTGATACAGGTGAAGAACCTCGTCAAGCGCTACGGGGAAAAAGAAGCGCTTAAGGGCATCTCGTTTTCGGTTGCGCCCGGGGAGGTCGTCGGCCTGCTCGGCCTAAACGGCGCGGGCAAAAGCACGACCATGAACATTCTGACCGGCTACATCAGCGCGAGCTCCGGCTCCGTTTCGATTGACGGCCACGACATTGTCAGCGAGCCTGCCGCCTGCAAGAAACAGATTGGCTATCTGCCGGAACAGTTTTCGTTTTATCCGGACATGCGCGTGAGCGAATACCTCGACTTCGTTTGCGACCTCAAGGGCTTTCCGGCGGACAAGGCGAAGCGCAAGGCGCATCTGGATCAAATCTGCGCGCGCGTCGGCATCTCCAAGATGACGGGACGCATGATTCGAAACCTCAGCAAGGGCTATCGCCAGCGCGTCGGCTTTGCGCAGGCGCTCGTCGGCAGCCCGAAGGTGCTGATTCTCGACGAGCCGACCGTCGGCCTCGACCCGTCGCAGATCATTGAAATTCGCCAGCTCATCAAGGACAGCGGCAAGGAGAGCACGGTCATCGTCTCCTCGCACATCCTTTCCGAGATTCAGGCGATCTGCTCGCGCGTGATCGTCATCCACGAAGGCCGTGTGATTGCGGACGACGCGCCGGATCGCCTCATGCAGAACATTCAGGCGAACCATCGCCTCGTCATTCGCGTGCAGGGCACGCTCCCCGCGATCGAAGCCGCCTTACAAGCCGTCCCCAAGATGCGCTCCATCAAGCCCATGCCGCAACGCGAGCTCGGCACGCAGGACGTACTAGTCGAGGGCAAGCCCGGCGCGGATCTGCGCGCGGACGTGTTCTACGCGCTGGCAAAGGCGAACCTGCCGCTGCTGCATACCTACGGCGGGGAGCTCTCGCTGGAGGACGTGTTTTTGCATCTCACCGGCCGCGACAGCGCGCGCGAGGAGGCCCTATGAACGCCATTTTCAAGCGCGAACTTCGCGCCTATTTCAACGCCCCGCTCGGCTTTGTGCTCATTGCCGTGGCCTATTTCTTTACCAACTACTACTTCTTTACCTACAATCTCTACGGCAACACGACGGACTTTACCACGCTCTACAGCATGCTCTTCTCCGTGGTGCTGTTTCTCGTTCCCGTGCTGACCATGCGGCTACTCAGCGAAGAGAAACGCGCCAAGACGGATCAGCTCCTGCTGACCGCTCCGGTTTCCCGCGCGGGTATCGTGCTCGGCAAGTATTTTGCCGCGGTCGTCGTGTATCTGCTCGCCATCTCCGGCACGCTGGTTGACGCGATCATCAGCGCGTTTGTCGCGCCCCTGGACTGGCCGAGCGTGATTGGAAACTTCCTCGGTATCGCGCTGCTGGGCCTTGCGCTCATCGCGGTCTGTCTCTTCCTCTCCTCCCTGACGGAAAGTCAGGTGATCGCCGCGGTCATGGGCTTTGCGGTCAGCCTGTTCCTCGTGCTTGTGGACGCGATTTCCTACGTCGTCACCGGACAATTCTGGCAGACGCTGTTTTCGTATCTTTCGTTCAACGCGCGCTACCAGCCGTTTACGCTCGGCGTGGTCGACCTACCGAGCGCGGTGTTCTTCCTCAGCGTGTCGGCGCTGTTTCTGGTGTTCTCCATCGTGACGCTGGAACGCCGCCGCTGGATGTGAAAGGGTTGGTGAGCAGTATGAAACAAACAAAACAGCAAAAGACGACCCTGTTCAACGAATCCGTCAAGATCAACGCGCTCTTTGCCGCGATTGTCGTGTTTGCGCTTGCCGCGGCGTTCTTGCTCAACGTTGTCCTCGTGACGCTTGGCAACCGTTATTCGCTGAGCTACGACCTCACCGCGAACGCCGCCTATCAGATTGGCGACGACACCAAGCAGGTGCTCGACGGGCTCGATCAGGACATTTCGCTCTACGTGCTCGCCAACGACCAGAGCTTTGCGGGCAATGCCTATTTCATTCAGGCGCAGCGCATTCTGGAGCAGTACCCCAAGTACAGCCCGAAGATCAATCTCCAGTACGTCGACTACACCGCCGACCCGACGTTTACGGCGCAGTATCCCGACCTGACGCTCAAGGACGGGGACATTCTCGTCAAGAGCGAGAAGGGTCTCAAGCAGATCCCGCTCGCTAGCCTGTTTAACTACACCTATACCGAGGATAAAACGCTGACCATCGAGTCCTCCCGCGCGGAGGAAGCGCTGACCAGCGCCATCGTCAACGTAACCACCGAGAACCCGGTGCGCGTTGCGCTGTTGACCGGCAACGACGTGTTTACGGATACGGACGCGTTCAAGAGCATCCTCTCGGACAACAACTTCGAGGTCTCCAGCGTCAACATGGTCACCGACCCGCTCAGCGACTACGACATCCTCCTGCTGCTCGCGCCCGCGGTCGATCTCTCGACGGACGTGCTCGACAAGTTTGATGGGTTCCTCTACAACAACGGCAACTACGGCAAAACCCTGCTCTACGCGGCGGACGTTACCCAGCCCGCGACGCCGAACCTCGACGCGTATCTGCGCGAATGGGGCGTTGCCGTCGGCGACGGCGCGGTGTTCGAAACCAGCAAGGATCGCGCCTACAGCTACCAGCCCTATTATCCGCTCGCGGCGTATACCAACGCGGATTACGCGGACAAGCTCAAGGATAGCAGTAACCCCGTGCTCCTGCCGCTGAGCCGCCCGCTCTCGCTCGTCTATACCTACAAGGATAACCGCAAGGTCGATACGCTCTTAAATTTCTACGAAACGGCGGGCGTTCGCCCCAGCACGGCGGACGACTCGTTCACCGCCAACATGGCGACGGAGTGGGGCCCCATGCCCGCGCTCACGCTGACGAGCTGGGTCATCCAGAAGGGCGACAGCTCCGTTCAGTCCAACGTAATCGTCAGCGCGTCGAGCAATCTCTTTGCGGCGAGCGGAATGGCGAATACCTCGCTGAGCAACGCGGCGTATATCGTTTCGCTGTTCAACACGCTGACCA
>CAZDXW010000041.1:0-10536 GCA_964509485.1 uncultured Christensenella sp. | reverse complement strand
AATACCTCGCTGAGCAACGCGGCGTATATCGTTTCGCTGTTCAACACGCTGACCAACCGCGAGAGCACGGTTTCTATTGCGGCAAAGTCGCTTGCGGGCAACACGCTCGGCATCACCACGGGCGCGGCCAGCGCGCTCGGCATCGTGCTTTGCGCCGTGGTGCCGCTCGCCATCCTTGGCGCGGGTATCGCAATCTGGCTCGTACGGAGGTATCGCTAAGTGAACAAACGGCTCGTTCGTTGGGCGCTCATCTCCTTCGCCATTGTGCTCGCGCTGGGCGCAACCTATCTGCTGCTGGTGCTCAACCCTGCGGACAAGGGCGGTTCCGTCGTGGTCTTTCTCGAAAAACAGCCGACGGACATCCAGTCGCTGGAGATCACAAACGCCTTTGGCACCTACGAGGTCAAGGCAGAGGACGAAGGCTATGTGGTGGCCGATATCCCCGCGGGCATCATCAACGTCGAAGGCTTTTACGAGTTGATGTACCACGGCTGCGCCTTTGGCGCGTTACAACGCGCGGACGCAAACCCGCGCGACCTCGCGAAATACGGGCTCGATCAACCGCAGGCGACGATTCATGTTTCCTTTACCGACGGCACGGGCTTTGCGATGTCGATCGGCGCGCAAGAGGTCGTCAGCGGCAATTACTACGGGCAGGTGGAGGGCGACAAGGCGGTCTATCTCTTCTCCAGCGAGGACATGACGTACTTCCTCTGCAAGAAGGAAGCGTACATCACGCTGCAGGTCACGCCGCCGCTCGCGGTCTCCAGCCCGCTGTCCGCCATTACGGACATCACCTTTTCCGGCAAGAGTCTGGACAAGCCGATCACCGTAGAAGCCGTTCGGGACACGAATCCAAAGGCCACGCTGGACGCCAAGAGCTTTGGCCCGGCGACGCACATCGTCCGCCTGAAGGGCACCTACGAGCTCGACCAGACCTACGGAATCGAGATCCTAGGCTCCGTGCTCAACATTCAGGCGCTGGACGTGATCGGTTACAACCTTTCCGCCGCCGATTTGACGAAGATCGGGTTCGACAACCCCGACATGGTCGTTTCGTTCGGCTTAAAGAACGGCACGGACGAGGTCGTGAACTATCGCCTGCTGCTGGTCAAGCTCAACGATACGAAGTATCTGATTACGGTGGACGGCTCCAATCTGGTTTACGTGATTGAGAAGCCCGCGTTTGTGGACGTGGACTATACAAAGCTCATGCTGCGCTGGTTCCTCTCCCCGCTGCGCCTCGATTTGAGCAGCCTCACCGTCGCGTTCGACGGGCAGACCTATGTCTACGAGAGCGGCAAAAACGCGGACGAAACGCAGTATGCGCGCGTCAACGGCAAGGAGATGGACGTCGAACAGTTCTATGCGTTCTACCGCCTGATCACCAGCGCCGCCTCGGACGGGGTCTACCTGCCGGATACCGTTGCGTCGGGCGCACCGCTGATGACAATTACCTATACCTATCGCGACACCGCGAAATCGCCGGATGTGATGACGCTCTACGCGGGCGGCACGCGCCGCGTGAACGTGGACATCAACGGCGTCATCGAATTCGACATGCGCGCGTCGTTTGTGGACGCGCTGAAGCTCGCCTGCCAGCACACGGTTTCCGGCGGGGCGATCGAAGAAAACTGGTAAATCACAACCATATTTACGACTCATATTTTGAAAGGACGAACTTTTATGAACGAGAGCAAGCTGAAAGTCGCCGTCATCAGCGCGGGCATGATTGCCAACGCCGCGCATATTCCCGCGTACAAGAGCATTCCGGATCTCGTTGATCTCGTCGCCGTCTGCGACGTGAATCCCGTCTCCGCGGAAGGCACGGCCAAGCGGCACGGCATTCCGAACTGGTATACGGACGCGGAAGAGATGCTCATGAAAGAGAAGCCCGACCTCGTCTCCGTCTGCACGCCGAACATGGGGCACAAGCCCATGACGCTGCTCGCGCTCAAGCACGGCTGCAACGTCGCCTGCGAGAAGCCGCTCGCGATGACCTATAAAGACACCAAGGAGATGTTCGACTTCGCCAAGTCCGTCGGAAAGACGCTGTTTGCCTGCCAGACGGTGCGCTACAACGACGAATATCAATTTGCCCGCGAAATGTTCGACAACGGCACGTTGGGCGACGTGTACTACAGCGAGTTTTCGCTGATTCGCCGTCGCGGCGTGCCGAAATGGGGCACCTTCCACAAGAAGGATACCAACGGCGGCGGCGCGTTCTGCGACCTTGGCGTCCATCTGGTCGACGCGGCGCTCTGGGTGATGGGCGGAAAGCGGTTCACCTCCATTCTGGGCACCAGCGCGGACTATTTGAGTAAGCACGAGACCAACATCCTGACCAGCCTGCCGGAGAGCGGTGCCCCGAGCGGCGTGCACAATGCGCGCCCCTATTCCCCCTCCGAATTCGAGGTGGAGGAGTTCGCGGCGGGCACGATTCAGCTCCAGGGCGGCGGTATATTGAACTTTAAAACGAGCTGGGCGGTCAATCTGCCAAACGAATACGGCATGCGCTTTGCGGGCACGAAGGCGGGGCTTGCCCTGCCGAGCATGGAGCTCTACAGCACGATGGGCCGCTATCAGGCGGACATCAAGCCGCGCTATTTTGCGGACGGCAAGCACGCGGGCAAGGACTTTATGGGGCACTACTACCTCATGGAGAACGCCGCAAACCACCTCCTTCATGGCACGGAACTCTATGTTTTGCCGGAGGAAACGCTCAACGTTGCCGCCGTGATCGACGCGTTCTATCGTTCCTGCGCCGAAAAGCGCGAGGTTCGGGCGGAGGAAATCACGGGCTGATCGTGTATTTGTATGAAAAAAACCATACATATGCACCATATGTAGTGTGAAAATCGGTGGAAATGGCAAACTTGATTTGTATCATAATCTTTCATACAAAAAGGTGTTGAAATCGGTTCGGGAATCCATTATAATCGACTTATCCGATCGATGTTCCTGCTGTCTGTAGGAGAATTTTCACCACTTTGGTACACAATGTTCATCCCTTTTCAACGCGTGTTGCAAGGGGTTAACGGGTTTCTGTTTGTCAAGTTCAAGCGTATGAAATCAAAGGAGTAAGGCGATTTCGTTTCCAGTTTTCTGATTAATAGGGGTCGATTTTGTTCCTATGCGTGCATTCAACCGTAACCCCCACCCGCGTGCAATACGATCATGAAAGCGAAAGCTTTTCATGATCCCAACTCAAAAGCCCGGCGAATCCCACCCACGCGCAATACGATCATGAAAGCGAAAGCTTTTAATGATACATAAACAAAAGGAGGAAGACACATGAAGAAATTTTTGGCGATTCTTCTGACTCTCTGCATGGTGCTCTCTCTGGCCGCTTGCGCAGCCCCGGCACCCGCCGCGGAAGAGCCCGCAGTAGAAGAAGCGACCGAAGCCCCCGCCGCGGAAGCAACCGAGGCTCCCGCTGCGGAAGCAGCCCCGATGGCCCTGAAGCTGGCTTCCCACAACGCCGTTGTGGAAGGCAACCCGTACCGCGTCCGTTACGAGCTGGATATCCAGGAAGCAGCCGCAGCGGCCAAGGATTCGGGCTATGACATCAGCTACTCCTCGTTCGTCTCCAACTGGGACGCCGCGACGGAAGCTCAGCAGCTCCAGAACTCCATTAACGAAGGTTACAACATCATCCTCGTGAACCCCGTTGCAACCACCGGTCTGGATCCGATCATCGAAGCCGCGCAGGATGCAGGCATCACCTACATCAACTGCGATTGCGCCTACATGTCCACGGATGTCAACGTTCTGAACGTTCTGACCGACCAGGAATACCTCGGCTACACCACGGCGAAGTACGCCGGTGAAGTCCTCGGCAAAGGCGCCAAGGTCGTTATGATCGCGGCCATGGATGGTATTCAGGCGAACACCGACCGTCAGCGCGGCTTTGAAAAGGGCATCGCGGAGACCGGCCTCGAAGTCGTCGCAACTGCCAACCACAACTGGAACCCGACCGAATCGCAGCAGAGAATGGCTGAAATCCTCAGCAGCGGCGTGCAGTTCGACGGCGTTCTCGTCTCCCAGTGCGCGGAGAACGCTCTTGCGGCGTTCGACGCGGCGGGTGTTGCGTATCCGAAGTTCATCGGCTTCGGCGACACCGGCGCCTACATGCAGAAGATGCTCGAGATCAACAAAGACGGCATCAAGACCAGCTACATGGTTCTGTCGAATCCTCCGGGCGTCGGCGCAACCGGTCTGAACTTCGCCCTCAACCTGATCGCCGGCAAGACCCTGAAGGATGGCGTTTATGCAGCTGGTATGGAAGACACCCACCAGATCTGGATTCCGTCCAAGGTTATGTACACCGATCAGAACCAGGCCGATTACGTGGATTATGCCAACAGCTTTGCCGCTGGCGACTCCATCACCTTCTGGCTCACCGTTGACGAAGTTGCAGCTCAGTACTTCAACTAAACCTCGGGCAACAGCCTAACAGCTATTGCAAATGACACTTGGCCGGCGGAACCAAGTTCCGCCGGCCAATTCTAGATTAAAAGCTCCCTTTTTTCGGCCCTTTTGAACGCAAATCCGCGTTCCCATAAACTAGACCATACCGCATATTCTGCGTTATGATATATGTAACACCCGATCTTCAACATCCTATGCTTTCGGAGGTGGTTTCTCTTGTTTGAAATGCGCGGAATCGATAAACGCTTCGGTGCCGTCGTTGCGCTCAACGGCGCTTCCCTGACGGTGCACCCCGGCGAAATCGCGGCGCTGGTCGGCTCAAACGGCTCCGGTAAGTCCACCATGGTCAAGGTTCTGGCCGGACTTGTCGCGCCCAACTGCGGCGAAATTCTGTTTAACGGCAAGCCGGTCGAGATTCGTTCCGGCGTGGACTCCCGCAAGGAGTGCGTCGCAACGGCGTTTCAGGATCTGAGCCTGATTCCCACGATGTCCGTCATGGACAACATCCTCTTGGGATGCGAACCCGTCACCAAGGGCGGCCTTGTGGACGAAAAGACCTCGCGCGCAATCGTCTCCGATCTGCTCAAGCGCTTCAAGATTGAGTGCGACCCGGACGATTACGTGCAGACCTTGATGCCGTCCACGCAGAGCATGCTGGAGGTTGCAAAAGCCGTTTTCCTCAAGCCGAAACTGCTGCTATTAGACGAAGTCACCGCGGCGCTGCACCACGACGAAATTGAGACGCTCTTCTCCATCATTCAGGAGCTCAAGAACGAGGGCGTCGCAATGGTCTACGTGACCCACCGCATGCAGGAAATCTTCCGCATCTGCGACACGGCAACGATCATGCGCAGTGGCGAAACCATCATCTCCGGCAAGGTATCCGATTTCACGCTGGACGATATCGTGTACTACATGACCGGCAAACGCCCGGAGAAGACGGAGCATACCCACGAAACGCTGGAGCACACCGACGAGCGCGAACTGATTCTCGACGTCAGGAAGCTCTCCATCGAGCCGAAGGTGAACGACATTTCGCTCAAGGCCTATCGCGGCGAGATCGTCGGCATCGGCGGCCTCGAAGGGCAGGGTCAGCCGGAGGTCATCCGCGCCATTCTCGGCGCGGTCAAAGCGGAGGGCGGCACGATTCAGTATCTCGGCAAGGAAGTGCACTTCCGCGACCCCTCGGACGGCGTGAAGGCCGGCATCGGCTTTATCTCCGGCGAGCGCAACGTCGAGGCGCTGTTCCCCGTTCGCTCCATCAGCGAAAACATCTTTGCCGGAAACGCGGCCAAGAACAAGCTCTTTACCTACCTGAAAGCATCCACGGTTCGCAAATTCTCCCAGAACGCGGTGGATACCTATAACATCAAGATCGGCAAGCTCAAGGACCCCGCGAGCTCACTCTCCGGCGGCAACCAGCAGAAGCTCGTTGTCGCGCGCTGGATTGCGATGAATCCAAACCTGCTGCTGCTGGACGACCCGACCAAGGGCGTGGACATCCACTCGCGGCATGAGATTCACGAAATTCTTCGCAAATGCGCGGAAAACGGCATGACCGTCATCATCTCCGCGAGCGATTCGGAGGAGTTGCTGGAGATTTCGGACCGCGTCTATGTGTTCTACGAAGGCCGCGTGTCGGATATGCTCGTCGGCCCCACCAAGACGCCGGAACGCCTCGTCGCCGCCATGATGGGCATGCATACGCAGAAGGAGGAGAAAGCCGTATGAAACAGTTCAACGATTCCTTCCGCCGTTTCCGCAGGCAGCCCGCGTTTACGGGGTTTGTGCTGTTCATTTGCGTCGTGGTGCTCAACATTGTCATGCAGGGCATTTCGACCTGCAAGACAAGCGGATTCACCTTTGCGAATTTCTTCTCGTTCTTCTCGCCGGTAAGTCTGAACACAATCATCATGACGAATATGCCGTTCATCCTCGTCACGATCGGGCAGGCGATTCTGCTCATCGTTGGGCAGATGGACATCTCCATCGGCGTGCAGATCGCAATGGTCAACGTCATCTGCATCATGGTTCCGCAGGAATTCGGTGCACCCGTCTGGGTTGGCTGGGTGGTTGCCATTGCGGCTGCCATCGTAATCTCCGCCATCGCGGGATTCGCCTGCTCCGTGTTGCGCCTGCCCGCGCTGCTGGCCAGCTACGCGCTGACCTACGCAATCAAGGGCATCAACCTCCTCATCATGCCCACCGCTCAAGGCTCGGTGCCCAAAGCCTTCTGGAAGCCGTATCAGTCCACCATCTTCAAGTTGTTTGATAAGGACTGGGTCAAAGGCCTCAGCGACTTCGGGCAAAAACTGCTTGGCATTCTCAACTACATTCCCGTCTCGGTGTTTGTGTTGATTGCGATGCTGCTGCTCTGGCGCGTGATCTCGCGCAGCCGCTTTGGCAAGCACATCTACGCCGTCGGCTCCAACCCGCGCAACGCGTTTGCCGCGGGCATCAGCCCGGTCGGCACGCAGATGAAAGCGTTTTTGATCAAGGGTCTGTTCACCGGCGTTGCGGGCATCTGCTTGACGCTGATGACCGCCTCCGGCAACCCGCTGCAATGCGAGGACTACGGCATTCGCTCCCTCTCCGCCGCCATCATCGGCGGCATGGGCTGGGGCGGTTGGGGCTCAGTCGCCTGCGGCGTTTACGGCGGCGGCTTCCTCGTGCTGATTCAAAACACCGTATACTACTTCTTCACGCTGCTCGGAAAGATCTTTACCGGATTCTCCGTGTCCTCCTACTGGCAGAATATGGTATCCGACCTGATCATCTTCGGCGGACTTCTGATGACCATCGTCACCGCCAAGGCGCAGCGCGAAACGCTCAAGCAAGGCTTGAAGCAGCAGTTCAAGAGAGGTGAATCCTATGGCAAATAAAGAACTGACGGTACATCCGGAGAGCCGTGACTTCACCGGGCGATTGAACCTGTTTGTCCAGACCAATCCGGCGTTGATGTCGGTTGTGATCGCGGCCATTCTGCTGATCGCGACGTTCATCATCAATCCGGCCGGGTTTAACCTCGTAGCGGTTGGCAACATCCTGCTGCTCACGATCCTTTTAAGCATCACCTCCGCGGGGCAGACCATTGTGCTCATCGGCGGCGGTATGGACTTTGGCGTCGGCGCGGTGATGTCCGCGACGGCGATTCTGACCACTTACACGATGAACGGCGAGAACGGGCATTTCCTGCAGGTACTCGCCATTGCGCTCGCCATTGGCGCGGCGGTCGGCTTTTTGAACGGATTCTGCTCGGTTAAGATCGGGCTTCCGGCGCTGATCGTCACCATGGCCATCGCAAACATCGTAACGCGCATGCAGTACGTGCTCACGCAGGGCGTCCTCTCCGGCAGCGCGTCGAAGGCGTTTGCGGACTCCGTGCTCTACAAGATTGGCGGCGTGATTCCCAGCATCGCTCTTTACGCGGCGATCATCTGGCCGCTGACATTCTTCATTCTGAACCGGTCCCGCTTTGGCAAGCAGCTCTATCTCGTTGGAAACAACCCGGTTGCGGCGCGCCTCAGCGGCATCAAGGTCAACCAGATCAAGATCATCTCCTACGTGATGAGCGGCATGCTGGCCGCGTTCGCGGGCATGTTGGGCGCTGCGTATATGTCCACCGCGCGCTGCCAGATCTTTGACGACTACGCCTACGATTCGCTGATTGCCGTTATCATCGGCGGCACGGCGTTCTCCGGCGGCATCGGTTCCTACGAAGGCAGCATAGCCGGGTCGCTCGTCATGATTCTATTGAGCAACCTCCTAACCACGCTCCAGCTCACGCAGCCCATCCGCAACGTGACACAAGGCGTAATCATGATCCTCTTACTGATGCTCTACAACCGTTCGAAGTCGGTTCGTCAGTAATTCCCTCGGATTCAAAGGAAAAAACGCTTATTCGAAGGCTCGGCGCGCAGCCGGGCCTTCCTGCTTGTTTAGCAAGCAGCAGCGCAAACGCTCTTCTGCATGTTGAATCGTGCAGAATTGGAAAGGAATCTCCAGCTTTATGAATACCTCGGAACCACTGTCCACGCAAACGCGCGCGACAAAAACCATGAGCTTCGGAATTCTGATGCTCATTGGCGTATTCGGACTAACAAACACCTTCCAGAGCGTGGTGATGAACCGCGTGGTGGACGCCTATCAGCTCTCCGGTGCCGCGCAGGGCATCATGAGCAGCATGATTAACCTCGGCAGCATTCTCGCGTTCTTCGCCGCGCCTATGCTGCAAGGAAGAATCAAGAAAACCTCCATGCTCATCGCCGCCTGCCTGCTGCTCGCAGCCTCCTTTTTCCTGCTCGGCGGAACGCAGGTGTTCGCCGCTATGATTGCGGCGAGCATTCTCGCCGGAATCGGCTTTGGCTGGCTGGACACAAACTGCAACGCGGTTATGGTCGATCTCCATCCAGAGAACAGCGCTTCCTATCTCGGCCTGCTGCACGGCGGATTTGGCGTCGGCAGCCTGATTTCGCCGCTGTTGATCACCGCGCTGTTTGCGGTCATCACCTGGCGCGGCGTGAGCTTCGTGATGGGCGTTGTGGTTGCCGTCACGGCGGTTGCATTCCTTGCCATTCTCGCCCGTTCGAGGCGAAATACGCCCGCCTCCGCGCCGGAGCAGCCGCTCACGTTTGCGGCAGCGCGCGAGTTTTTAACGAAGCGCAAGAACGTGCTGATGCTCGTCTCCGGAATGCTCTACGCCATTACGCAGTCGGGCCTATTGATTTGGCTCGTTCGGTATATGACACTGCAATACGGCGCGGAGACGCTCGGCTCCACGGCGCTTTCCATCTACTGGGTCTGCGCAACGCTGAGCCGCTTTTTTGCCCCGCGCATCCCCATGCGCCCGCTCAAGCTGTTTGTGCTTGGCGCGCTGCTCTCCTGCGTGTTTCAGACCGTTGGCGTGCTCTCCGGCAGCCCGATCGTCATGTGTGTGATGGTCGGCATCATCGGGCTCGTCACCGGACACTGCGTGCCCATGCTGCTGAGCGAAATCGCGCGCGGACAGCAGGGCAACTCCGCGCTCGCCGCCTCGGCTACGCTCGTTTCCATGTGCTTCATGCGGATTCTCGTACCCGTCGGCATGGGTGCCATCGCGGGCGCGGTCAATATCTCGGTTGCGATGCTGACGCCCGCCGTCAGTGGTGCGCTCGCGGGCGCTCTCGCGCTCGTCGTGCTGCGACTCGAAAAGCGGGAAGCGGGTCTTGCGGAAGTTTGAGAAGGGTGATATTTTGAGAAGAATGAAATAGCGTTTGGTGGTAGAAAATGCTTCTTCCGATACTCAAAGCAGTTGCTGTTCTATTGATTGGAACACCGCTTATTATTCTATCCTTGCTCTTGTCGCGCTCTGTATTATGTGACGATATTCGCGAGTTGAAAGGAAAGAATGCGCTCCGAAAACTGCCACTTTATAAGAATGGGGCTTGGAAATGGTTCTTTCTAATCGAGGAGAGAACGCGAGTCGCCAAGTGGCGCTATGCATTCTTCATCCTTGAAATCATCTGCAGCATGCTTTGCGTGCTGTTGGTCGCTTCCTCGTTTCTCTATGAATACACTGACCTATCAGCGATTATACTAATGGTGTCCGGTCTGGTCGCGGCAATTTCGAAAGGTGTCCTGCTGAGTATTCCCTGGGGCAGATATCGCTGCTAGCTGGACATTGTTCGAAGAATGCCGTGGACGACTCGTAATACGGTTTCGATCGGTTAATAATTCTGATAGAAACAAGATCATTTGGAGGACTGCTCAATGAACGACTGTATCAACGCGAAGTCCTGCCCCTGCACCTATCCCTGCTCGCGGCACGGAAAATGCTGCGAATGCGTTGCCTATCACCGCGCGGACGGAGAGTTCCCCGGCTGCTTCTTTACGAAGGCGGGCGAAAAGGCCTACGACCGCAGTTTGGATATGCTGCTCCGGGATCGAAAAGAAAAATAGGGGGCTCTTCTCTTACTTTTCTTGAAAGAAAAGTAAGCAAAAGAACTCTCTCGTGAGAATCTTATGTGCGTAAAAAAGAGAGGTTCGCAGTTGCGAACCTCTCTTTTATGTCTCTTTCGTTTACGCGATGACTTCGGTGACGACGCCGGAGGCAACCGTGCGGCCGCC
>CAZDXW010000040.1:25537-28502 GCA_964509485.1 uncultured Christensenella sp. | reverse complement strand
GATAACACAACTCAGCCATACCTACCTGCCGGGCAGCGCGCTTGCGTACCCGGCGCTAGCCGATATTACCCTGTCGATTACAGATGGTGAGTTTCTCGGCGTCATCGGGCACACCGGCTCCGGAAAAAGCACGTTGATTCAGCATTTAAATGGGCTACTTCTGCCCACGAGCGGAAACGTGTTGGTCGACGGGCTCAACACGCGCGAAAAGAAACTGCGAAAGCAGATTCGCTCGCTAGTCGGCATGGTGTTTCAATACCCCGAATACCAGTTGTTTGAAGAAACAGTCGAGCGGGACGTCTCCTTTGGCCCGAAAAACATGGGGCTCAAGGAAGACGAGATGCACGAGCGCGCCTGGGAAGCGCTCCGCCTCGTCGGCCTGCCGCCGGAGGAATTCGCCGAAAAATCACCGTTTGAGCTCTCCGGCGGAGAAAAGCGCCGCGCGGCGCTGGCGGGCATTCTCGCCATGCGCCCGAAATATCTCGTGCTCGACGAACCGATGGCCGGGCTCGACCCGCGAGGACGGCGCGAGATTCTCGCGCTCATCGAGTCGCTGCGCCATGATTACGGTACGGGTATCGTGATGGTTTCGCATTCGATGGACGACGTTGCGATGTATGCCGACCGGATCGCCGTGCTCGATAGAGGCTCGCTCGGCATGCTGGGCACGCCGGAAGAGGTGTTCTCACGCGGCGAAGAGCTGCTGAACATGGGGCTCAACCTGCCGCAGGCAACGCGGTTGGTTCGCGCGCTGCGCCAACGCGGCGTCGCGATTGAACGAGATTATTTTCGTATGGACGAGCTCGCAAACGAGCTGATTGCGAGGTGGCACCATGACCGCTAACATTTCACTTGGGCAGTTCCTGCCGGGCAACAGCTCCGTGCACCGCCTCGACCCGCGCACGAAGATTCTGCTCATGGTGGTCTACATCGTCATCGTGTTCTACGTGAAAACCCTCTGGGTCTTTGCGCTGCCAACCGCGCTGCTGCTGGCCATGTTCGCATTTGCACGCGTGCCGGCCTCCTACTTCGGCTCCTCCTTAAAGCCGATGAAGTGGCTCTTGGTGTTCATGTTTGTGCTCAACCTGTTTGCGACCCCGGGCAATACAATACTATTTCAATGGAAGTTTATTCGCCTAACGCAGGAAGCGCTGGAGCAGGCAGTCTACATTACGCTTCGGCTGGTGCTGCTCGTCGCGGGTACGTCGATTCTGACGCTGACCACCTCCCCCATCGCCTTGACGGACGGACTGGAAAAGCTGATGTCGCCGCTGCGCAAACTCCATTTTCCCGCGCACGAACTGGCGATGATGATGACCATCGCGCTGCGGTTTATCCCGACGCTGTTGGAGGAAACCGACCGGATTCAGAAGGCGCAGATGGCGCGCGGTGCGGACTTTGAAAGCGGAAACCTGTTTCAGCGCGCAAAGAGCATGATTCCGATTCTCGTTCCGCTGTTTGTCTCGGCATTTCGCCGCGCGGACGAGCTGGCGATGGCGATGGAGAGCCGCTGCTACCACGGCGGCGAAGGCAGAACGCGCATGCGCGAGCTGCACTTTCACGCGGGCGACCTCATTGCGACCCTGTTGCTTCTATTCGTGCTCGCGGGAATCATCGTGCTGGAGAAGCTGCCGCTATGAGCCGCCGCATTCGCTTGATCGTCTCCTACGACGGAACGAACTACGTCGGCTGGCAGCTGCAGGAGAACGGCGTGTCCATTCAACAGCGGCTCAACGAAGCGCTGGCGTATCTCACGGGCGAATCGATTCAGGTGCACGGCTCCGGCCGCACGGACAGCGGCGTACACGCCCGCGCGCAGGTTGCGCATTTCGACACGAACGCGCGCATGCCCGCGGATAAGTTCGCGATTGCGATGAACACGCACCTGCCGCGGGATATCCGCGTGATCTACAGCGAGGAGACGACCGAGGGTTTCCACGCGCGGTTCTCCGCCAAGAACAAGACCTATCGCTACACGATTCAAACCGGGCCGCATGCGGACGTGTTTACGCGCGACACCGCGCTGCACGTGCATACGCCGCTCGATCTGGAGCGCATGCAGCACGCCGCAAAGTACGCGCTGGGCGAACACGACTTTATCGCGTTCATGAGCGCGGGCTCGACGCTGGAGCGCACCGTTCGAACCGTGTTTCGCTCCGAATGGACATGCTACGGTCGGTATCTCTATTATGACGTAAGCGCAAACGGGTTTCTCTACAACATGGTTCGTATTCTCGTTGGAACCATGCTGGAGGTCGGCTCCGGCAAGCTGCCGGAGGATGCGATTGCCAACGCGATTGCCAGCAAACGCCGCGATGACGCGGGCGCGACCGCCCCGCCGCAGGGGCTCGCGCTGATGCGCGTGCAATACGAAGACTTCGACACGGACGAGGTGTTGAATCGAATATGACAGAACGACAGGATTTTGAGCGGTACATGCGCCTCGCGCTGGAGGAAGCACGGCTTGCCTTCGATGAGGGCGAGGTTCCCGTTGGCGCTGTGCTGGTACGTAACGGCGAGGTGGTTGCCCGCGCGCACAACCGCGTGGAGCAAACGGGCGACGCCACGGCGCATGCGGAGCTGCTCTGCCTACGCGAGGCGATGGAACGCCTCGGCCCGCGACTGACGGACTGCACGCTCTACGTCACCCTTGAACCCTGCGCCATGTGCGCGGGCGCCTGCGTCAACGCCAAGCTTTCGCGACTGGTCTACGGCGCGTTCGACGAGGCGGCAGGCTGCTGCGGTTCGAAGATGGATCTCACCGATCATTGCTTTCTGCACAGCGTTGAAACCTGGGGCGGCATATTGGAACCGGATTGTAAGGCACTTTTAACGAACTTTTTTCAGGCGCTTCGCTAGAGGCGCTTTTCTCTTCTTTCGAATCGATTCCTTCTTCATATTTCGAATTCGGCATGGTATGATACGAACTAGAATAGTAAGCATTCTGGGAGGGTAACACGATGGA
>CAZDXW010000040.1:21459-25437 GCA_964509485.1 uncultured Christensenella sp. | reverse complement strand
CATGGTATGATACGAACTAGAATAGTAAGCATTCTGGGAGGGTAACACGATGGATTTCTTGCGTTTGCTCGCGGATTTGCGCACTCCGTTGTTCGATTCGGTGTTCCAGTTTTTTACGTTCTTCGGGGAAGAAACCCTGTTTATGGTCATCGCCATGGTGATGTTCTGGTGCATCAACAAGAAGACCGGCTATTTTCTTCTCTATGTATGCTTCCTCGGCAACACGATCAATCAGTTTCTCAAGCTTCTGTTTGTCGTGCCCCGCCCCTGGGTGCTTGACCCGGACTTCAAGATTGTGGAGAGCGCCCGCGCGCAGGCGACGGGCTATTCCTTCCCCAGCGGGCATACGCAGAACTCCGCCGGACTGTTCCTCGGTATCGCCCGCGCGGAACATACGCTTTGGATTCGGATTGTCTGCGTGGTGATGACGCTGCTCGTCGCCTTTTCGCGGATGTATCTCGGCGTGCATACCCCGGCGGACGTGTTGACCTCGCTCGGCGTCGCGCTGCTTCTGGTCATGCTGGCATATCCGCTGTTCTACCGCGCGTGGAGTAACCCGAAGTGGTTTATCGCTCTGCTTGGACTGCTTTTCGCCATCGGCATTGCGCTGCTGCTGTTTGTCGAGCTGGTTCCGATGCCCGCGAACGCGATTCTGGAGTTCTCCGCGGATGGCGCAAAGACCGCCTACACGATGTTTGGCGCTTCCGTTGGCTTGGCGTTTGTTCTCTGGATTGAGCGTAAATATATCAACTTTTCGGAGAAGGCCGTTTGGTGGGCGCAGATTCTGAAGGTCGCTCTCGGCCTCGGAATCGTGATTGCTCTGCGTCTGCTGCTCAAGGAACCGCTTCTCGCGCTCTGCGGCGGGCACAACGCGGCGCACGCCATTCGCTATTTCCTGATGGTTGCCTTCGGTGGCGCGGTCTGGCCGCTGACCTTCCGCTTCTGGGGCAAGCTCGGAAAGAAAGAAACCCCTGCCGCCTGACTCGAAGCAGAACAACAAACGCCCCGCAAGATGACTTGCAGGGCGTTTTCTTGTTTGTATTGTTAGTGGATTAACCCGCGCAGCAGCAGCGCCAGAATCAGCGCGCCGACGACCACGCCGGCGTAGATTAGCCCGATCTTTTTTACGTGGTTCGCACTCGCGGGCACATTCGCCGGTTCGGATGTCGGTTGCTCCGGCTTTTCGGCGGTGACCGCGTCTTCCATTGCATCCAGCGCTCGCGCAAATAGGTTCCGCTTTGGTTCCGGCTGCGGCTGCGGTTCCGCAGCGGGGCGTTTTGCCTGCGGCGCGCTCAGCCTCGCATCCGGAATCGGCAGATGCGACTCTGCCTCGCTGACCAGCGGGTACTCCGCCGGCAGGTCGATGCAAGCCAGCGCGTGACGATAGTCGAATACGGAGGCGATCCCCTGCGCGCCGGATTGGTCAATCATGCGCCAGAACAGGTGAAACAACGGCTGCGGAACGTTTGGGTTCGGCTGAATCGCGTCCTGAAACACCGCCTGTCCCGTCATCGCCTCGTAGAGCGTCTTTGCTAGCGCGGAAAGATCGACCCAAGGTTCGGTGTCGTCCACCTCACGGCGCGCGCGAAGGCCGGCCTTTGCCGCACCAAACGCAATCAGTTTGACCGTTCCATCCGTGCAAAGAAAGATTGAATGCGCCGTGATGTCATAATGCAGCGAGTTGAGGCTGTGCACGACGAGCAGCGCGTCCGCCATGGACGCGAGAATGTACATGCACTCCCCCGTCGTTAGCCTTCTACCGCGCAGGCGCAGGTATCGATCCAGCGTCACGCCCTCGAGCTGTTCCATGATGGCATAGGACGTTCCGTTCTCAAAGAACGCGGTGTATACCGTAACTAGGTTGCTGCTTCCCTTCGCGTCCGTCAGCGCAAGATGCTGACGATAGAACATCTCCGAGCCAAGATAGAACAGCCCGCCGCAGGCCTTGTTCTTGGGCATCAGCGCGTTGTTCTCCCCCGCGCGGTCGGCCAGCGCATAGGGAAAGTATTCTTTGATGACGATGCGCGTGGACGTTTTTTCGTCGTGTCCCACATACGCGATTCCATAGGTTCCGCGCGCGAGCACGCCGTCTATGGCATACCGCCGGTGTAGGAGTGTACCAACCGGCAGCAGTTCCGCCGGTTCGAGCTCCCCAGAAATCTGTTGGATCATGCTAGTCTGTCAGGCCCCTTTGCCAAAATATCCCAATACCCAAATGTTAAAACAATCAATACCCAACCGCGTTGGCAAACAGCAGCAGCGCGCTCGTGAGCGCGAGCACCGCGAGCTGAATTTTTGCGCTCCAGCGGAACCACTTGCCGTAGCCGATGCCGACGATGCCGAGCGAGATTAAAAGCACCGGGTTCGTCGGGTAAAACACATTGGAAAACCCGTCGCCAAACGCATAGGCAAGCACGGAAATCTGCCGCGAAATCCCGTTTAAATCCGCAATCGGTGCGATCAGCGGCATCAGCAAAAACGCCTTTGCCGACCCGCTGGAAATAAATAGCTCCATCACGAGCGCGAGCGCGTAGATGAGCAGCACGACAACGCCGCTTGTCGCGTTCTGCGTCAGTTGCACGGTCTGATAGAGAATCGTGTCGAGAATCTTGGATTCCAACATGGTATAGCGAATCGAGTTCGCCATCAGAATCAGCAGTACCGCGGGCAAAATGTTGACCATGCCTTTGCCGAATGCACGCAGGTAGTTCTTGCCGCCCATGCCGAACACCAGCGAGGAGATTGTGCCCGCGAGCAGAAAGATCAGCGCGATAATCGGCATAATGAGATCCTGCAGCAGCGGCACGAAGCTGGAGCACAGGATCAACGCAATTCCGACGCCAAGGATGCTGGCAAACCAGATCAGCGCAGCGTCCTTGCGCTTAGCAAGCGAGAACTCCGTTCGAAGCGACGCCCAACGGTCGATCATAGCCGAATCGTAAATCAGCGAGCGCTGCGGGTCCCGCTCAATCTTCTTTGCGTAGGGGATCAGGAATGCGAGCAGGAGTCCATAGATCAAAACGAATGTAACGAGCCGCATCCAGATTCCGGAAAACATCGGCAGCCCGACGAGCTCCTGCGCAACGCCGACCGTAAACGGGTTGCAAACGCCGGTACTAAAGCCGAACCCGACCGCGAGCAGGCTCATGCCCAAGCCCACCAGCGCATCCCAACCCAGCGAGTACGCCAGCGCAACGGCGATTGGCACGAGCGGCACGCATTCCTCAAACGACCCGACAAACGCGCCGAGGCACATGAAGAAGAGCGAGACGAGCGGCAGTAGCTTGTATTTCTGGTTCGCCGCCATGCGATAGACACGGTTAAACAGATAGGAAAGCAATCCGCAGACATCCATCGCGTTGAACGCGCCGCCAATCACGAGCAGGAACGCGATGATCGCGATCACCGTGGCCGAGCCGGAGGCGCCCAGAGCAAGGAACGGAGACAGCAGCCACTTCCAAACCGGCAAGCCGCCCTCTACCGTGTGATACGTTTCGGCGACGATGGACTCCGTTCCGTCCGTTACCACCCGCTCGTATTCGCCCGCCGGGAGTAAAAACGTCAGCGCGTAGGTCAGCGCCATCAGGATAAACAGAATGATCAGTGCGGTTACAAACGACCGCGTGCCAATGTTGAAGACTCGCTTGTCTTGCTGTTCCATGCCCGTCCCCTTCCATGCTATCCATACGATCGCAAGTTAAAATAAGTTCGATTTCGTTCTCGTTTGATTTGATTGATCGTGAAGAACGAAAAATTCTATTCGCTCAGTATACCATAGCGCAGGGGTTCTGACAAAGCATTCTGCATGAAAATGCAGAGTATTTGAATGGACAAATTGTCTGTCGCTTCACAAACGATACTGTTTTGGGCGAAGCGCAAGGGGTTTTCAAACGCGAAAGGATTTGTTATAATGCAGTTGCGTGAGGGAGTAGTTGACGCGGGTTGCCCGCGTTCCAAGTCAACATGGTAGCACGACGC
>CAZDXW010000040.1:4606-21359 GCA_964509485.1 uncultured Christensenella sp. | reverse complement strand
AGGGAGTAGTTGACGCGGGTTGCCCGCGTTCCAAGTCAACATGGTAGCACGACGCGAGGTTGCGTCTGGCTTGGATGAAATGACGAGACTCATGTACGACACTCTGCTTGCCGTACATGGGCTTTTTTATTTCCGGCAAGCAGAACATTCCTGATAATCGAATTCAATACTCGTTGATTACACGAAAGGAAAACACAGTCATGCAACCGTATCTGCTCGATTCCGCAGCCGCCTTGCAGTCCGTCGCCTCCACCGAGCACGGGCTGAGCGCCGCCGAAGCGCAAAAACGCCTTTGCGACAACGGCCCGAACAAGCTCGAGGAAGGCAAAAAAACGCCCCTGATCGTTCGCTTCTTTCAGCAGATGAAGGACCCGATGATCCTGATTCTGCTTGCGGCGGCCATCATCTCCGGCGTGACCGCCGTCATTGAGGGCGAAAGCTTTGCGGACGTCATCATCATTCTCACCGTCGTGATCATCAACGCGGTGCTCGGCGTTGTTCAGGAAAGCAAGGCCGAAAAAGCGATTGAGGCGCTGCAAAAGATGTCCGCCGCCACCTGCCGCGTGCTGCGCGATGGAGCAATGCTGCGCATCAAGACAGAAGATCTCGTCGTTGGCGACGTGGTTCTGCTGGAAGCGGGCGACGCAGTTCCCGCGGATGGACGCATACTCGAAAGCGCGAGCCTCCAGATTGAGGAAGCGGCGCTCACCGGCGAGAGCGTTCCCGTCAGTAAGCTGATTGACGCACTCAATCTCGGCGGCGCGAAGGACGTTCCGCTGGGCGATCGCAAAAATATGATCTATATGGGCAGCACCGTTGTCTACGGGCGCGGCAAGGCCGTCGTTACCGCAACGGGCATGCAGACCGAAATGGGCAAGATCGCGGGCGCGCTTGCGCAGGCTGACGACGGACAGACGCCGCTGCAAATCAAGCTCTCGCAGCTTTCCAAAATTCTCACCTGGCTCGTGCTGGGCATCTGCGTGGTCATCTTTGGCGTGAACATGCTGCGCTTCCGCGGCACGGGTGAAAGATACATTCTCGATTCGTTCCTGATCGCGGTCAGCCTCGCCGTCGCCGCCATACCGGAAGGGCTGGTCGCCGTGGTGACCATTGTGCTCTCGATCGGCGTCACCAACATGAGCCGCCGCAACGCGATCATCCGCCGCCTGACTGCGGTGGAGACGCTCGGCTGCGCGCAGATCATCTGCTCGGACAAAACTGGCACGCTGACGCAGAACAAGATGACCGTCGTCGAGGACTATGGCGACGATGTTCCGCTGCTGGCAACCGCCATGGCGCTCTGCAGCGACGCGGAGTTGGACGAGGCCGCCTGCGCGGTCGGCGAACCGACGGAGTGCGCGCTGGTCAATTTTGCCGTAACGAAGGACTTGCACAAAGCCGAACTGGCAAAGGCCGAGCCACGCGTGGACGAAGCGCCGTTCGACAGCATGCGCAAGATGATGTCCACCGTGCATCAAACGCAGCGCGGTTATGTTCAGTATACGAAGGGCGCGCCGGACGAGGTGCTCAAAAAGTGCGCCTATTATTGGAGAAACGGCAAAGCGCTGCCGCTCACGGACGAGGTCCGCGCGGAGATCGTCTCCGCGAACCATGCGATGGCGCAAAAAGCGCTTCGCGTGCTCTGCGGCGCGTTCCGGCTCCACGAGTCAAAACCGACGGACAACTCCCCTGCCGCGCTTGAACGCGAGCTCGTGTTCATCGGCCTCGTCGGCATGATCGACCCGGTTCGCCCGGAGGTGATTGAGGCGATTGAGCACTGCCGCACCGCGGGCATCCGCCCGGTGATGATCACCGGCGACCACCGCGACACCGCGGTTGCCATCGCGATCACGCTCGGCATCATTACCGACGCATCCGAGGCGATTACCGGCGCGCAGCTGGACGACATCAGCGACGCGGAGTTTGAACAGACGGTTGGCAACTACAGCGTCTATGCGCGCGTGCAGCCGGAGCATAAGGTGCGAATTGTCAACGCCTGGCGCAAGAACGGCTTTATCACCGCGATGACCGGCGACGGCGTCAACGACGCGCCGAGCATCAAGAGCGCGGACATCGGCATCGGCATGGGCATTACCGGTACGGACGTCACGAAGAACGTTGCCGACATGGTGCTTGCGGACGACAACTTCGCGACCATCGTCAACGCCGTTCAGGAAGGCCGCCGCATCTACGACAACATCCGCAAGTCGATTCAGTTTTTGCTCTCGTCCAACATGAGCGAGGTGCTGAGCATCTTCTTTGCAACCATGCTGGGGTTCATCATCCTCAAGCCGGTGCACCTCCTCTGGATCAACCTGATTACAGACTCCCTGCCCGCCCTTGCGCTGGGCACAGAAGCGGCGGAGCGCAACCTCATGCAGCGTGCCCCGCGCGATCCCAAGGACGGCATCTTCGCCGGCGGCGTCGGGTTTGACGTTGCGTATCAGGGGTTCCTCGTCACAGTGCTGACCATGGCGGCGTATTTCATTGGCGAGCGGATTCAGAACGGCGCCTGGGCCATTGCGAACAGTACGGACGGCACGACCATGGCGTTTTTAACGTTGAGTATGGCGGAGATCTTCCATAGCTTCAACATGCGCTCCCAGCGGCAGAGCCTATTCAAGATGAAGGGACATAATAAGTTCCTCTGGGGTGCGGCGATTCTCTCGCTGATTCTGACGCTTGTGGTGCTGTATGTGCCGTTCCTCCAAAAGGCGTTCAGCTTTGAACACATCAGCATCTTTGAGTACGCGGTCGGCCTTGGGTTGGCATTTCTGATCATTCCGCTGGTCGAAATCGTCAAGGCGATTCAGAGGGCGGTTGGGAAAAGAAAGAAGTAAAAAAAAGAGCACCCTTGCGGGTGCTCTTTTTTTAATCATACTTACGCTTTGCCGTCGCAGCCAAGAACCGTGGTGATCTTGTGGGAAACCATGTTCTTAATCGCGGTGCGCGCCGGAGCGAGATACTGGCGCGGGTCAAAGTGCGACGGATTGTCATTGAAGTACTTACGAATGGTCGCCGTCATGGCAAGACGCAGGTCGCTGTCGATGTTGATCTTGCAGACCGCCATACGAGCCGCTTCGCGGAGCATATCTTCCGGAACGCCGATCGCGTCCGGCATGTTGCCGCCGTTTTCGTTGATCATCTTCACGAACTCCGGAATGACACTGGAAGCACCGTGCAGAACGATCGGGAACCCGGGCAGGAGCTTTTCCACATCCTTGAGAATGTCGAAGCGGAGCTGCGGCTTCGTGCCGGGCTTGAACTTGTACGCGCCGTGGCTGGTGCCGATGGCAATTGCCAGCGAGTCCACGCCGGTGCGCGAAACGAAATCCTGAACCTGTGCGGGATCGGTGTAGCTGCCTTCGCCCGCGGCGACCTTTACGTCGTCTTCCACGCCTTCGAGGCGGCCAAGCTCGCCTTCGACGACCACGCCGTGGTCATGCGCATACTCGACGACCTGACGGGTCAGCTTCACGTTCTCTTCGTAGCCATGGTGCGAACCGTCGATCATGACGGAGGAAAAACCGCCGTCGATGCAGCTCTTGCAGAGTTCAAACGTATCACCGTGGTCGAGGTGGACGCAGATGGGCAGGTCCGTCTCGATGCAGGCGGCTTCGATGAGCTTCATCAGATAGGTGTGGTTGGCATACTTGCGCGCGCCGGAGCTGACCTGGAGGATCAACGGAGCCTTGAGTTCCTTCGCGGCCTCGGTGATGCCCTGGATGATCTCCATGTTGTTGACGTTGAACGCACCGATGGCATAACCGCCGGCATATGCGTCCGCAAACATCTTTTTGCTGGTTACGATAGGCATTGTGTATATTCTCCTTTTCTTGAGGTTGTCTTGTTCTTTCGATACGTATTCTACCACAAGACGGTCAAAAAGCAATCAAAAATTGCCGGAATTCCGTATAGCGGAATCGATTTGGCAAAGATTGCCGCATCCGCTCCGCCCGTGCAAGCGCTCATGGATGAATGGTTTCATACATAATTATGAATCCAAATTGCCTTTCCGGTCAAAATACACTATAATGCAGTAGAGAAGGAACCAATACCCGCCGGTGCCTTTTGGCAAGGCGGACGGATCGTTGGAGGAGCGACAGATGGACCCAAAGAAGAAGCAGATGCTGTCCCTTGTGATTCCCGTATTCAACGAGCAGGAAGTGCTCAAGGATTCGTTCGCGCGGATGGACGCGGCGATGCAAAGCACCGGATACCCCTATGAAATCGTCTACGTCAACGACGGCAGTCGTGACAATACGCTCTCTCAACTGCGCGAGCTTGCCAACGAGCATAAGCAGGTAAAGGTGCTCTCGTTCTCCCGCAACTTCGGCCACCAGCTCGCGGTCACCTGCGGTATGGACGCGGCAAAGGGCAGTGCTCTGATCATTATCGACGTCGACTTACAGGACCCGCCGGAGCTGATTCCGCAGATGGTCAAGATGTGGGAAGACGGCGCGGACATCGTCTACGGCAAGCGCCTCAAGCGCAAGGGCGAAACGCTGTTTAAAAAGCTCACGGCGGCGATGTATTACCGCCTGCTTTCCTGGATGAGCGCCTACCCCATTCCGCTCGACACGGGTGATTTCCGGCTCATTGGCCGCAATGTTGCCAACCTGTTTTTGCAGATGCGCGAGCACAACCGCTTCCTGCGCGGCATGTCCGCATGGATGGGCTACAACGCGGTGCCAATCGAGTACGAGCGGCAGGAGCGCTTCGCGGGCAAAACCAAGTACACGCTCAAAAAGATGCTCCGCCTCGCGAGCGACGGCATCACCGGCTTTTCGGACAAACCGCTCACGCTGCCCATGCAGTTTGGAATCGGTCTTTGCGTGCTCGCAGGCTTCGGGCTTCTTGCGCTGATCATCGTCGCGATTGTCCGCGGCGTTGCGGGTTGGCTCTGGGCGGCGGACGGAATTCTGCTCGTGCAGGGGCTCACGCTCTTCTTTATGGGGCTGCAGGGCATGTACCTCGGGCGGATGTACGACGAGCTCAAGGGCAGGCCGTTGTACATTGTTTCGGAGAAATACAACCTCGACTAATCTACGCTTGTTTCGTTGTAATCGATCCGAAAAGAGCGATTCAACGCGTTTTGTGAGCCGCGCTAAGAAAGTTTTTTCTTGCGCATATACGGCAGATATTGTACAATACTTTGGGTTTTAAGATATGAAACCCACCCGCGAATTATTACGTATATCAATAAAAGGAGAACATAGATATGGCAATCAAAGTAGGCATCAATGGCTTTGGCCGTATCGGCCGCCTGGTCTTCCGCGCAGCCGCAGCCAACCCCGACATCGCAGTCGTTGCAGTCAACGATCCGTTCATCGACCTGGAGTACATGGTTTACATGCTCCGTTATGACACCGTGCATGGTCAGTTCAAGGGCGACATCGCCATCAAGGATGGCAAGCTCGTCGTCAACGGCGAAGAAACCGCCGTCTATGCCTGCATGAACGCGAACGAAATCCCGTGGAAGGATGCCGGCGCGGAATACGTCGTCGAGTCCACCGGTATTTTCACCACCACCGACAAGGCCAGCGCGCACTTCGTCGGCGGCGCCAAGAAGGTCGTCATCTCCGCTCCGTCGGCCGATGCTCCGATGTTCGTCATGGGCGTCAACCAGGATACCTACACCAAGGACATGAACGTTGTTTCCAACGCGTCCTGCACCACCAACTGCCTCGCGCCTCTGGCGAAGGTCATCCATGACAACTTCGGCATCATCGAAGGCCTCATGACGACCGTTCACTCCATCACCGCGACGCAGAAGACCGTTGACGGTCCGTCCAAGAAGGACTGGCGCGGCGGCCGTGCAGCAGCGCACAACATCATCCCCAGCTCGACCGGCGCAGCCAAGGCCGTCGGCAAGGTCATCCCCTCCCTCAACGGCAAGCTCACCGGTATGTCCCTGCGCGTTCCGACGCCGGACGTATCCGTGGTTGACCTCACCTGCCGCCTCGAGAAGCCCGCGACCTACGAGCAGATCAAGGCCGTCATGAAGGCCGCTTCCGAAGCCCCCGAGTGGAAGGGCATCATCGGTTACACCGAGGACGAAGTTGTTTCTTCGGACTTCTACACCGATCCGCGCACCTCGATCTTCGACGCCAAGGCCGGCATCAGCCTGAACGAACACTTCGTCAAGCTCGTCGCCTGGTACGACAACGAGTGGGGTTATTCCAACAAAGTGCTCGACCTCATTTCGCACATGGCGAAGGTCGACGCGAAGTAATCGAATATCCAACTGCAACAAAGGGAGCGCTTCGGCGCTCTCTTTCACATTTCTCGCAATAGAATAAGGACGTTTCCGTTCGAATGTTGTTTGGTGAATGGGGTTCCGCTCCGTTTGATCAATTGACGCAGAACACGCTGTGTGTTACAGTATGTGTGCCATATATTGCATGTACATGTAATACTATTTGAGCAAAATGTGATCGACTCGAATCGATGAGGAAACGCCTATGAAGCAACTACGCCGAATTGGATTGCCGCTTCTATTTATTTTATTCACGCTCGCGCTCAGCGCGTGCGGCGCGGTTTCGCAGCACCAGAAAGCGATTGAGCAGGCGATTGTCGGTTACTCGGACTATTACATCGTAGTGCGCGATCTTTCAACGCAGGTGAAAGACGGTTATTCAAAGATCGACCCGAAGCAGAGCGTGGTGAACTATACGATATCGGTCGAGATACCGGACTATACGAGCGCCGAGTTTCAAAGCGTACCCTATACCGTTCCGGAGCCGGACGCAACCACCACCAGTATGGAGCAATATCAAAAGAAAGCGATTCTTTCGATTCGGCAGGCTCTGGAGACCTATGCGCTCAAGAACCCCACCACCTTTACCATCCGCGTTCCCGTCACGTTTGACGTCATGTCCTCCGGCAACGGCTGGACAGCCTCCATCACCACCGGAAGCAAGGCGGCCATTCAGCAGGCGGTGGAAAGCAGCATGCTGCAGATCTTAAACGCGAACGAAACCTATCAAAAGAACTCTCAACTGGCGCAGCTCAACAGTTCCCTGTCCGCATTGCTAACCGAACCGCTCGGCGGCGCGGAATACGCCGCGCTCGTCGAGTTCTCAAACGTCACGCAAACATCGGACGACGTGTATACGGCCACCGTGTCATACCCCGATCCGGCGGCGGTCTACTCCGCGCTCGGAGAGGCGTATGTCAACTCCTACAATCAATCCTTCTATGGCGACCCGATCGCCGTTGTGCTCACCACGGACGGACTGGATCGCATGGATACCTCCGCCATGCCCCGCGTACAGGACACGATCTCCGCGTCCTACGACGCGGCTGCGGGCACATACGCATTGACCGACGCAAACGACCTGATTGCCCGCGTGACAGCCGCCAAGCAGCAATCGGAAGCAGCCACGTCCGACGCGGTCAACGCCGCCTGGCGCATTCAGCCGCTCGACCCGCCCGAATCCGGCACGGTACTCGAAGGCACGAGCACGGGCAACAAGATTGTCTTTAAATCCGGCGGAACGCTCGGACGCTACTACTACATTCGCCTTTACGCCATCTCCGGCGAGGATGCTTCCGAAGAAGGCACATTGAGCGCGGGATTGTTCGTTGTCGGCGGCAAGTCGACGACGGTGCTGCTGCCAACCGGCTTCTATCGCGTCTCCTGCATCGTTGGCAACGATTGGTATGGACCGGACGCGCTCTTTGGCAAGGACGCCAAGAAGTATGCGGGTAAGAACGCGGTAGAATCCCGCGAAGGGTACGTCAACACGATTTCGTTCCAGTAAGCTTTCAAAAACGATTCTATACGTAAAAGACTCCGCCCAACGGCGGAGTCTTTTTTATTGCACCCGTTTATTTTAACGCGAGAAACGCAAACAGCGGATAGTGATCGGAATACTCCGTCGGGATTGCGCGGGCGTTGAGCACGGTGATGTTCTTGGAAACGATGATGTTGTCAATTTGCGACATCGCAATTCGCTTGTAGTTGTAGTCGTAAAACTTCGTTTCGCTGGTGTTGACCACGCGGTAATTCTTGAGGAATCCCGCGAACTCCTTCTCCTCTGCGTTGAAGTCGCCGGTGAGAATCTTATAGTCGTTCTTATCCGAGTCCATGATTGCGAGCACTTCGGAGAACTGCTTCTTGCGAATTGAGGCGGACTCGTAGGAAAAGTGCGTGTTATAGACGGAGACGCGCTTTCCGTCGATGACGTACTCCTCTTTTTGCAGGCAGCGCTGCTCCTTGTCCTCGCTGGACAACAGCGTGATCTGCTCGTTTTGCGGTTTGAACTTCGAAATCTGGCCGATTCCGTAGCGCCCGCCGGAGTCATAGGAAATCGTCTCCGCAAAGGACATGTTCTGCGTGTTTCGCGTACGCACCGAGAGCAGGTTGTTCGTATGTTCCTTCTTGTTGATGTAGACTTCCTGCACGCCGAGGATGTCCGGCTTCTGCGCGGCGATGAGCCATCCCTGCATCACGAGATTGTCGTTTCCGCGCTTGATGTTCCAGGTGCCAACGGTCAGCACATCCCGAACGAGATAGATCGAATACTTGACCTTTCCGTTTACCGTGATGCGAATGGTCTTGCTGTTGCCGGAATTGATCGTGTATTTCGCGCTCGCGATGCCCGTCGAGCCAATGCTGACCTTCACGCCGTCGTTGGCAATTCCCTTAACAACCACTTCGCCCTGCGTTGCGGTCAGCACATAGCCGTATTCGGTTGGCGAAAACTTTGGCGAGAGCGTTCCGCCTGTAATGTCCAGACCGGAGAGCACGTCGTTTCCAACGCTCGCCTTGAGTTCGACGTAATCCGCGGAAACATAGCCCGTGGTTCCGTTAAAATCGATTGCGTGCCATGCGCCGGAGGCGTAGGCCTGCGTTACGTTGAACTGCTCCCCCTTCTTCGCGGCGCCGAGCTTCTTTGCACTCGCCGAAGCAGCTGCGCGCACGTTGATTTCGGTGTCGCAGTTGATGATGGTTCCCGTATAACTCAGCTGATAGGAAGTCAGCGACGCGTCGATGTTGACGTACATGCGGTTGACGTAGCCCGTACGGTTCGCGGCTTCGACATGGTACCATTCCGAGTTCACGTTCGTCTCCAGAATCTTGACGATCGTCCCCTCGTCTAGCCTAGTAATCAGTGAGCCGTTGCTCGAGGCAGTTTTGCGCAGCGCAATGTTGTCCCCGGAAATCATGCCGGTCGTGATACCCTCTGCATGCGCGTTCGACAGCGGAAGCCCCGTCACACAGAGCAATAATAATATGGTTAGAACGCGGATCAACCGTTTCTTCATGCGCTCTCCTTCATCGAATGCACGCCATGTTGCGCGCACTCTTCCAAACTACTCGAATTGAGTGTAATGAAAATTGGGCGGGAAGACAACCGTCCCCCCGTCCAATTCACGAAAACGTTACATTGCTTGCTGTCGCCTCCGGCCGGAATGCGAGCGAACCATGTCCGCTTTTTGTGGCCGGATGGTTCGTCAGACGGTTTCGAACACCGGCGCGTCGATACGGTAGACATTTGCCTCGTACGGCTGCAATCCGTCGCCCTGCGCCATGTAGTTGGAGTAGATAAGCTCCATCTTGCATTTGACGCGCGGCTGGCTGATGTTACGCGCGCAAAGATTGATTTCAATGTAGAACCGCTCGTCCCCGTCGTCCCGAAAATAGCAGAACACGTCGTCCTTGTTGGCTTCCACCGGTTCAAACTTGCCATAGACCAGCGCC
Organism: uncultured Christensenella sp.; assembly: GCA_964509485.1. Classification (GTDB taxonomy): domain Bacteria; phylum Bacillota; class Clostridia; order Christensenellales; family CAG-138; genus UBA7703. The sequence continues at coordinate 11,650 of CAZDXW010000040.1, read as the reverse complement.
GGGTGCGCCTTTCGTAGGGCAATCAGCGTTTGATAGGCGTGCCAGACCGAGGTTTCCTCTTGCATTTCGCCTTCGGCGTTGTAGTTGTCCTTGTCGCCCACGCGAATCCAGGGTTCGTGCTCGGAGAAGCCCGCATACGTTCCGTTCGTCCATTGCATTGGCGTTCTCGCGTGGTCGCGCGTGCCGCAAAGAACGGTCTTCCAAGCCGCTTCCGACGATACACCGGACTCGGTCAAGCTCTCGTACTTATTCAAGCTCTCGATGTCACGCAGCTCGGAGAGATCCTGGAAATCCACATTCGCGGCCCCAAGCTCCTGCCCCTGATAAAGAAACACGGTTCCGCGCGCGGTCAGCAGCACCACGGCGAGCAGCTTGGCGATAAAATCGCGATATTCCTCGCGCGGATCAATCTTAGAGACCATGCGCGGGTTGTCGTGGTTTTCGACAAAGATGCTCGGCCACGCGACGTCCGCATAGGCACCTTCGAGCTTGCCAAAGCAGCGCTTAAGGTGGTTGAGGTTGTAGCGGTAGTTGTCGAAGCGGTTCTTGCCGAGGTTTTCCAGGTGGTCAAAGCTGAACACGGTGTTGAGTTCCTCGCGCTCGTCCGCAGTCAGGAGCTTGTTCATCTCCAGCCCGGTGCCGGGCGTTTCGCCAACCGTAAACGCATCCTTGAATGCGCGGGTGCGCAGTTCGTGCAGGTACTCGTGTAGTCGATTTCCGTAGAAATAGTGTTCGATTCCCGTAAACTGGAGGAGTTTACCCAGCAATTCGCTGCCGTCCTCCAGAGAAGTTTTGCTGATGTAGTTGATCACGTCGAGCCGGAACCCGTCCACGCCCTTTTCGCGCCAGAAGTCGATGATGCCGCAGACGTCGTCCCGCACCGCCGGATTCTCCCAGTTGAGATCGGGCTGCTTCTTCGAAAAAAGATGCAGGTAGTATTCGTCCCGCTCGTCTACCTTTTCCCAGGCGGGGCCGGAGAAGAAGCTGTTCCAGTTGTTTGGCGGCAACACGCCCTTACCCCTGCGCCAGATGTAATAGTCGCCGTGCTTGCCCGACGGGTTCTTCACGGAGTCGATGAACCACTCGTGCTCGTCCGATGTGTGATTGACCACGATGTCCAGAATGATCCGCATGTCGCGCTTATGCAGCTCGCTGATCAGCTCTTGTGCGTCCTTCATGGTGCCAAACTCGGTCATGATTGCGCGGTAGTCGCGCACATCGTAGCCGTTGTCGTCGTTCGGAGAGTCGAAGATGGGCGAAAGCCAGAGCGCGGTGACGCCCAGCTCGTGCAGATAGTCAAGCTTTTCGATGATGCCGCGCAGGTCGCCGATTCCGTCGTTGTTGCCGTCTTTAAACGAGCGCGGATAGATCTGGTAGACGATTGCTTCCTTCCACCAGTAGGCGGTGTTCGAAGGCTGGAGCGGTTTCGTTCCGTCCTCCTGATTAAACAGATCGATCATGCTGTCGATCACCGAATCGATGTTGGGAACCGCTTTGCCCGCAAATTTCGGGATTGCGGAAAGCTTTAGCCCCTTCGTGAAGGGGTTGATCAGAACCGATTCCTTGACGCCCGCATATTGAACCATTTGCGCGAGCACGTCCCTCGCGATGGGATTCTTGAGTAAATCGCCAACCTTGGTCTCTCTTGTGATCATTCGGTCGTTTCCTCCGTACACACTATCCGGCGAGCGCAAGCGCGCTTGAGCCGCGCGATTTGTCCGCTACATTCCCAACCATTGTACTGCAACGGGGCCGAATTTGTCCACGGCTTTGCGCTCGATGATGGCGCGGTAGCGCTTGCCAATTTTCACGAGCGGCTGGAGTTCGAGCTTGTTGCCCGTGCGCTTCCAGATGGCCCCTATGGTGCCTTCAATCAGCACCGTTGGAAAGACGATACCGGTGTTGTTGTAGATGTTCTTGATCGTACTCTTGAGCAAGACAGGATTATCCGCCTTGCGATAGCCCAGCAGGAACTGGTCGAAACCGGCGAGAAAGACGACCTGCGGCATCGCCGCACATTCCGCGAGCGTCTGCCCGGCGGTAAAGTAGGTCTGCTCGCCAAAGGTAAACGACTCCTTCGCGCAGTGCTCCAGATAGGGCGCGAGCGTCTTTTGCGGCAGGCCAAAGAACGTCTGCGCATCCCGCAGGGAAACGGGCGCGTAGTGCTCGACGTAGCGTTGCATCAGCTCCTGCAGCGCGGCAATCTTTTCGCGCGGCTCAAACGGTGCAAGCTTCGTAAACACGCGGTTTCCGTTTGCCGTATAGGCGATTTCGCCTTTCTCCGCCATTGCGCGAAACAGCCCGCCCCACGGATGCAGAATGATCTGTGCCTCCGCTTCGCACATGCCCTCGCGTTCGCAGGCGGCTTTCAGCTCGTCCCGCGTTTTATCGCCGTCCGACAACGCCTCCAGAATCATCGCGCGAAAATACTCGCTGCGGTTTGTGTCCAGGCTCTCGTGCTCAAACGCCATCTGGCCAAAGTCCGTTTCGCTGCCGCGGTAGAGCACCGTCGGCAGATCGGAAATCGCGTGTAGATGCAGCGTTCCGCGCATCGACCAGGTTTTGACGTAGCGCGAATAATCCGGCGTGTCGTTGGAGCGGATGTTCAGCGCGTGCAGCGCGTTTGCGCCATACTGCGCCTGCAGTCCGATCATGCCGGAGACGACCGTTTCGGAAGCCGCCGGCGAAAGCAGATGCTGGCTTTGCAGCCGCAGCAGTTTGAATTGTTCCATTTCCATATGCGTTACCCATTCCGTTCCAAACGTTTGATTTGCAAGCATGAAAAGAGCGGACGAAAACTCGTCCGCTTCTTTCAAAACACCAGTTTACTCGCCCGCGGCGACCTCGTAAACGCTGACCTGCTTCTTGCCAAGGTGCTTGGTCTCGAAGCGAACAACGCCGTCGACCTTGGCAAAGAGCGTATCGTCCTTGCCGATGCCAACGTTGATGCCGGGGTGCATGTGCGTTCCGCGCTGGCGAACCAGAATGTTGCCCGCGAGCACGAACTGGCCATCCGCGCGCTTCAGCCCGAGGCGCTGGGACGCGCTGTCGCGGCCGTTGCGGGACGAACCGACGCCTTTTTTATGCGCAAACAGCTGCAGATTCATCTTGAACATATCGTTACACCTCCCTGTGTCGGATTTTGAGTGCTTTTCGATACCCCTCCGCGATGGAGGCCAGCCCCGCTTCCATGGTTAAAAACAGAAGTTCGGCTTTTTCCAACTGCTCCCCGCTCGTATCGTCCGCGAGGAGGCAGGTCATTCCCTTGGTTTCGTCTATCGAGACGGCAACTTGCGCGCCCTCTTTTAGACCGACCACCTGGACCAGCCCGAGATAACAGGTCTGCGTGAGCGCGGAAATCGCGCTGCAGACGATGTCCTCTCCCGCCTCGCCGCAGTTTGCGTGCCCCGTGGAATTAAACCCCACGGTGCGCCCCTGCCTGCGAAGCATCGTTACCGTTACCATTGCTGCTTACCCAATCGCGAGAATCTCGACCTTGGTGTACGGCTGACGATGGCCGCGCTTTGTGCGCGAGTCCTTCTTCGGCTTATACTTGAAAACGACGACCTTTTTGCCTTTGCCGTGTTCGAGCACTTTGCCACGAACAACCACGCCGCTCAGGACGGGCTTGCCCACCTTAACGCCGCTGTCGTCCGCAACCAGCAATGTTTCAAAACTAACTTCGGCGTTCACATCGGCTTCGAGCTTTTCCACCAGAACCTGGTCGCCAACCTCTACCTTGTACTGCTTCCCACCGGTTTGAATGATTGCATACACGATAACTGCACCTCCTCATACCAGACTCGCCCAATCACGGCGGCGCGAAATTTCGTCGCGCGCTTAACTGCCGTCCCGGAGCGGCTCACCGCAAAATAATATCACAGCGCAGGTCCTGTGTCAATGCGTGATTCCCAGAGTTTTTGCGCGTTTTTGCGTCAGTGGATGACCTTGCAATCCCGCTTTGCTTCGGGAATCTTTTTCTCCGCCAACGGACGCACCGTGAACTTTTCTATGTGGAGCGCAGGATTGGCGCGCACATAATACGTGCCGCCCTCTTCCGCCGGAAACACGCAGCCGTGTTTCTGTTCCGCCTGCTCCAGCGCAACGACCACATCCGGATGCGCCTCGATGAGCATTTTCTTATTATTGCTGCCCTTGATCACCTGAACGGTCTGCTTGCGAATGCGGTTGATCATGGTTTCCGGCGCGAGCACCTTTGCGTCCCCGTTACAATACGGGCAGATCTGTTGTAGCGTGTCCGAAATGCTTCTTCCGGTCTTTTTACGCGTCATCTCGACGAGGCCGAGATGCGTAAAGCCGAAGACATGCGAACGGGTGTGGTCGTCCCGCAGGGAATTCTTGAGCGTGTTGAGCACGAGCGTGCGGTTTGCGTCCTTCTCCATATCGATAAAGTCGATGATGATGATGCCGCCGATGTCGCGCAGGCGAAGCTGCTTGGCAATCTCTTTTGCCGCCTCGCAGTTGACCGCCGTAATCGTCTTTTCGAGATCGTCCTTGCCAACGAACTTGCCGGAGTTGACGTCGATGGACGTCAGCGCCTCCGTCCGGTCGATGATCACATAGCCGCCGCTCTTGAGCCAAACCTTGCGCGCCAATGCTTTTTCAATCTTGCTCTCCGTGTCGTAGCGGTCAAACAGCGCTTCGCTCTCCTTGAGCAGAATGCGCGGCTTGAGCTTTGGCGCCATCACGTCCGCAATTTCGCGCAGCTTGTTATAGGCGTCCGTGTCGTTGACGAACACGCGGTCGATGTCCTTCATCAAGAAGTCGCGAATCGTGCGGAAGAGCAGCGATTGCTCGGCGTGCAGCAGCGCGGGCGCCTTTCGGCTTGCGGCGCGTTTTTCAATCTCTGCGTAGAGATTGACGATACCCTCGAGGTCTTCCGAAAAATCCTGTTTCGTCTTTCCGGCGGAGGCGGTGCGAACGATCACGCCCATGCACTTGGGCTTGATCTCGGCCAAAATTTTGCGCAAACGCTGGCGTTCCTCGTCTTTGTCGATGCGGCGGGACACGCCGACGTAGTCCATTGTCGGCATGAGCACCAGCGTGCGCCCCGCGAGCGTGATGTGCGTCGTCACGCGCGCGCCCTTGGTGCCAACCGGGTCCTTGGCCACCTGCACCATGATCGTTTGGCCGGGTTTGAGCAGATCGCGAATGTTTTTGCTCTCCGGCACCTGCTCGATCTCGTCGTCCGGATCGTCCGACAGCACGATGTCCCCCGCGTAGAGGAACGCGTTTCGTTCGAGCCCGATGTCGATAAACGCCGCCTGCATGCCGGGCAGGACGTTTTGCACCTTGCCGTTGTAGATGTTGCCGACGAGCCGCTGCGTCCCCTCCTGCTCTACATAGAGCTCTACGGGCGAGCCGTCCTCGACCACCGCAACGCGGGTTGCCACACCGCTTGCGTCAACCAGAATTTCCTTATTCATGTTCCCTTCTCTTTCCTATTCCGCAGGCAAACGCGGCAACAGGCCATCTTCGGCAAAGTACATGCCCGCGCGGTGAAGCGAATACGAAGCATGCGCATCCAAACGTTCGAGCAGCGCGTCGACAAAGGCGTCGACCCGCAGCCCGCCATCGGCTTGCAGTTTGCCGAGAACGCGGAGGACGGCTGTATCGCCCTCTACCTGTTCTACGGAGACCCGCAGGATATACGGACGCATGTCTACGGGGCGGACTCCGCCCTTCGTCCGTTTGTTAATTACGATTTCGCCCGCAAGCATCGCTTCGAGCGTAGTGCGCAGTTTCTCTTCTTGAACTGCGTCATCAAAAGACAGTTTTACGAGATATTCCGCCGCGCGCAGTTTTGCCGAAAGCGAACCGAATCCCTCCGGCGGTTCAAACGCGCCGGAAACGGACATGCCAATCGGCATAACCGCGTTCGCGCGAGAAACAAACTCCTCTGGCGCGATCGGTTCGCTGAGCTGCACCTCAAACCATTCGCAGTCGCTGCTCATGCCCGTTGCCGCGGCGGTTGCAAACGAAAACTGCGGGTGCGGGTTAAACCCGTTCGAGTAGAGCAGCGGCAGCCCCGCGCGGCGAAATGCGCGCTGGAGCGTCCGCTGAATATCCAGATGCGAAATCAGGCTGACTTCGCTTCCCTTTTGGTACGCGGCAATCAGCTTCATACGTTGCCTCCAGCCGTGCGCTCCTGCATGCGGCAGTCCGTATCATACCGCGCACCGAAGCAGCCGTTGCAATGGTCGCGGCAGTCCGGCGTGGTATCGCCCGAACGCGCGCGCTCAAATTCCCGTTTCAAATACGACTTGGTCACGAGCATGTCGACAAAATCCCAGGGCAGCGGCTCGTCCAGCGCATATTCCCGCTGGGCGTATTCCTGCTCGGAAAACCCGCAGTCCGCAAACGCCTGCGCCCAGGCCTTGGGCTTAAACTGCTCCGTCCAGGCGTCGAACCGGCAGCCGAGCTCGTAGGCACGAAGCAACACGTCTCCCAGACGCTCGTCCCCGCGCGAAAACGCGGCTTCCAGCACGGAGAGCAGCGAATAGTGGCAGTTGAGTTCCGCGCCGCGGACGCCCTTGAGCGCCGCGCGAAGCAGATCCTGCTTGCGCCGAATCTCGTCCGGCGCGACCTGACCGCACCACTGGAACGCCGTAAACGGCTTTGGCACAAACGTAGAAACGCTGACGTTGAGCCGCAGCCCTTTGCCGCGCTGTTCCTTCGGCAGCTGGTAAAATTGCCAACTGATCGCCCGCGCGAGCTGCGCAATGCCAAGAATGTCCTCGTCCGTCTCGGTTGGCAGCCCAATCATGAAATAGAGCTTTACACTGCTCCAACCCGCGGAGAATGCGTCCTGCGTGGCGCGGAGGATGTCCTCCTCGGTCACGTTTTTGTTGATGACGTCCCGCAGGCGCTGCGTGCCCGCCTCCGGCGCAAAGGTCAGCCCCGCCTTGCGAACGGTCTGCATCACGCTTAGATCGTTTGCCAGATCGCTGTCCACACGAAGCGACGGAAGCGAAACGGAGACCTTGCCCGCCTCCATTTCGCGAATGATCTGCGGAACGAGCT
>CAZDXW010000040.1:0-4506 GCA_964509485.1 uncultured Christensenella sp. | reverse complement strand
AGCGAAACGGAGACCTTGCCCGCCTCCATTTCGCGAATGATCTGCGGAACGAGCTTGTGCACTTCGGAATAGTCCCCCGTGCTGAGGCTCAGGAGCGAGACTTCGTCGTAGCCCGTACAGCCAATCTGCTCGCGCGCGAGTTCCATCACGGTGTCGCTCTTGCGCTCGCGAATCGGGCGGTAGATATACCCCGCCTGGCAGAAGCGGCAGCCGCGCGTGCAGCCGCGCATGACTTCGAGCGCAACGCGGTCGTGCACAATATTCAAGTACGGCACGATGGGTTTGCCCGTAAACGGCGCGGCGTCAAGATCGCGCACGATCCGGCGGACAACCTTCGTCTGCTCCGTTTTGAGCGAAGGCACATAGATTCCACGAATGGTTGAAAGCTCCCGCAGGAGTTCCGCCTTGCTCTTTCCCTCGGCCTTTGCGCGGCGAACAGCGTTCACGAGGTCGAGCACGATCTCCTCGCCGTCGCCAATCAGCACCGCGTCCATGAACGCGGCAATCGGCGTGGGGTTGCAGACGCAGGGCCCGCCGCAGACGACGAGCGGATCGCCCTCCAGCCGGTCTTTTGCGAGCAGCGCAACGCCGGAAAGATCCAGCATTTGCAGAATGTTGGTGTAGCACATTTCATAGAGCAGCGAAAAGCCGAGAATGTCAAAGTCTTTCAGCGACCGCTTCGTTTCGAGCGAAAAGAGCGGTTCATGCTCCTCGCGGAGCACCTGCTCCAGATCCGGCCAGGGCGCAAACGCACGCTCGCAGGCAACGCCTTCCGCCTCGTTGAGCACGTGGTAAAGAATCCGCGAGCCAAGGTGCGACATGCCGATTTCGTAAACATCCGGAAACAGGAGCGCAAAGCGCACGTCCGCGTGTTCTTTGACAATGCTGTTCCATTCTCCGCCAATATACCGCGCGGGTTTTTCCACGCGCGTTAGTAGCCGGTTTAACACCGTTTGATTCAAGTTGTTGTCCAGTCCCATCGGTTCGATTTGAAAGAAATCGAAGATCGAAATTCTCCCTAATAAAATAGTTTACCATACCCGCAACATCCGGTCAAATGGCATCCGTTCGATGCAAACCGCTCCCGAAGAAGCCCGATTTGTGCTCACTTGTGATAAAAAACGGTTCAAAAACCAGTTTGATGTGGTAGAATAGTATTTGCTTTTTAGAATGTGAGTATGGGAGATTCTTATGCTGCTGCTCAAACACGGCTTGCTTCATACGATGAACGAACCCGCCTTCGTGGGCGATTTATTGATTGAAAACGGAAAAATTCTCGCGGTTGGCCCCTCTCTTTCCTGCGAAGGCGCAACCGTCGTCAACCTCGAAGGACTTAGCGTCTTTCCCGGGTTCATCGACGCGCATTGCCACATCGGCATGTGGGAGGACGGCATGGGTGAGGAAGGCGCGGACGGAAACGAGATGACCGATCCGATTACTCCGGAACTGCGCGCCATCGACGGGCTCAACCCGTTTGACCACTGTTTTCAGGAGGCGCGCGAGGCGGGCGTGACCACGGTCGTCACCGGCCCCGGCAGCGCAAACGTCATTGGCGGTCAGTTTGCCGCGTTGAAAACCTATGGACGCAGCATTGAGGAGATGACGCTCTGCGCTCCCATTGCGATGAAAGCCGCGACGGGTGAGAATCCAAAGAATGTTTACGCGGAAAAGAAGGTTGCCCCGACCACGCGCATGGCGATTGCCTCGCTGTTTCGCTCCACGATGACGGACGCGATTGAGTACCAGAAAGGCATGGCGAAGGAAGACGACAAGCCGGATCGCGACATCGCGATGGAAGCGCTGCTTCCGGTGATCAACCGCGAGCTGACCGTAAAGATTCACGCGCACCGCGCGGACGACATCTTAACCGCCCTTCGGCTCGCCAAAGAGTTTAACCTCAAGGTCACGATTGACCACTGTACCGAGGGGTATTTGATTACGGATGTGCTCAAGGATCGATTGATCGAGCAGGGCGCGGGCATCATCATTGGCCCGCTGCTGTCCGAGCGCAGCAAAATTGAGCTCAAGAATCTCAGCTTCGCCGCCCCGCGCATACTCGACGAGGCGGGCATTCCGTTTGCCATCATGACCGACCATCCCGTGATTCCGATTCAATTTCTCGCCGTGCAGGCGGGCCTCGCCGTGCGCGAGGGCTTAAGCGAGGAAACCGCGTTTCGCGCGATCACGAAGAACGCCGCTGACATCGTCGGCATTGGCGATCGCGTCGGTTCGCTCGCGGTTGGCAAGGATGCAGACGTCGCCGTGTTCGACGGGCACCCATTCGATTTTCGCACGCATTGCGTGATGACGCTCATCAACGGCAGCATCGTCTACGATGCCCGCAAGCAGGAGGCGTAAGAACATGCGTTCTACCTATGCAAATGTTTCGCTGGCCAACATTAAACATAACATCGCTCTCATGCGTTCGCGCCTGAACCCGGAGACAAAATACCTCGCCGTCGTCAAGGCAAACGCCTATGGGCACGGCATGGAAGCCGTAGCAAACTGCGCGCTCGAAAGCGGCGCGGCGTACCTCGGCGTCGCATTCGCGGAGGAGGGCGTTCGCCTGCGTCTCGCGGGCGTGACCGCGCCCATTCTGTTGCTCGGCGCAACGGACGAGGATCACATGGACGACGTGATTCGCCACAGCCTGATGCCGACCGTGTTCACGGTAGAAACGCTCTCGCTGCTGCAGGCGCACGCCGCCAAGCTGAACATGGTCTGCCGCGTACACATCAAGGTGGACACCGGCATGAACCGCATCGGCTTTACGAGCGAGGCGGAGTTTATGGAAGCGATTCTGCTGCTCAAGAGCTGCAAGAACCTCGCGCTCGACGGACTGTTTACGCATTTTGCCGTCTCCGAGCTGCCCGATCCTTCATTTACGCGGTTACAGGCGGATCGCTTCCGTCGCTACATCGCCATTGCACGGGAAAACGGCCTCCAGCCGATTCTGCACGCGAGCAACAGCGCGGCCGCGCTGCATTTGCCCGACACGCAGTTTGACATGGTGCGCGGCGGCATCGCGATGTACGGCTGCAACCCCGCTGGACACGCGATTGAAGGCGACGACCTGCGTCCCGTGATGAGCTGGCACGCGTACATTACGCACATCAAGACGATCCCCGCCGGCGAAGGCGTGAGCTATGGCCTCAAGTTTGTGACCCCCTGCGACATGCTGGTTGGCACCGTCGCGGTTGGCTACGGCGACGGGTACAAGCGTTGCCTCTCCGGAAAGGCGGACGTGCTCGTGCGCGGCAAGCGCGCGCGGCAGATCGGCACCATCTGCATGGATCAGATGATGATTGACCTTTCCGACATTCCCGACGCGGCGGTTGGGGACGACGTCGTGCTGATTGGTTCGCAAGGTTCCGAGTCCATTACGGCGGACGAACTGGCACAGTTGGCGGGAACGATCAGTTACGAAATACTGTTGAGCATTTCCGACCGCGTGCCGCGTATTTATACGAAAGACTAACACACAAGAAAAAGCAGCGTCCGCGAGGGCGCTGTCTTTATTTGCTCCTTATGATCAAATTAAACTCGGATCATCTGTTCCACCGCGTCGATCACGTCCCGCGCGAGCAGCATTCTTTCCTGCAACAGTTCCAGCGCCGTGTCCGCCGACGCGCCCAGCAGATACGCCCCCGCGCTCGCCGCGTCGAACGATCCGAGCCCCTGCGCGAGCAGCGCGGCGATGATTCCTGTTAGTACGTCCCCGCTACCGCCCTTGGCTAGCCCCGGGTTTCCGCTCGTGTTGAGCCGCTCGGTGGTTCCGTTCGAAATGCAGGTCGTCGCGCCTTTGAGCAGTACGACGCAGTTCCATTGTTTCGCAAACCGGCGCGCAATCTCGATTGGATCGGTCAGAATTTCCTCAACCGATAATCCGCAGAGCCGCGCCATCTCGACCGGATGCGGCGTCAACACGATATTTGGATGAAGTTTTTTCAATAGGTCTGGCGAGCGGCTGATCTGGTTCAGCGCGTCCGCATCCAACACGGCGGGCAGGCGCGAGTGCAGAAGCGCTTCCAACAACGGAAGAATCGATCCTTCGCCAATGCCGGGACCAACGCCGACCGCGTTTTGCCTCGGAAAGAGGGCGATTGCGTGTTCGCAGGCGGTTTCATCCCAGTCTTTTTTCTCGTTGACCGGAACCGCCATTGCCTCCGGAAGCGCGGCAAACGCAGGTTTCAGCGCGCCGGGTACGGCGGCGGTCGTCACCCCCGCGCCCGCGCGAAGCGCCGCGCCCGTGCAGAGCAGCGCCGCGCCCGTATAACGCTCGCTGCCCGCGCAGAGGAGCAGTCTGCCGTTGCTGCCCTTATTGGAACCCGCGGGTCGCTTCGGGAGCATCTTCTGCACGTCGCTCTGCTCCAGAAGCGAAACATCCGCCCAGCCGTCGTTTGCATTGTTCGAAAGCGGGTGCACGACCACTTCGCCGCAGAGCTCCCGCCCCGGAAAGAGCAGGTGCCCGCGCTTCAAAAACTCAAATGTAACCGTCTCACTCGC
>CAZDXW010000039.1:0-28748 GCA_964509485.1 uncultured Christensenella sp. | reverse complement strand
AACTGGAAGTTCTGCTCGCGGAATACGACCTTGTCGGCGCTCTCAAGAAGGAGTGCATTCCGAAGGTGTTTGTTCCCGCGACGGACGAGTGCCCGAGTTTGAGCGAGTTTGTGCGCTTTGCCGCGAGCGTAAACTGCATTCTCGCGTACGCCTATCTCGGCGACGTAACAAGCAGCGTGACCGGCGATAAAAAGGCGCAGAAATTCGAAGACGACTACCTCGACGAACTGTTTGAAACCATCTATGGCGCGGGCATCCGCGCGGTCACGTATATGCCGACGCGGAACACCCAGTCCCAGCTCGACCGCCTGCGCACGCTTTGCGAACGCTGCGGCATGCTGCAAATCAGCGGCGAGGACATAAACTCGCCCCGACAGAAGTTCATCATTGAGAAGATGCGCGAGGAACAGTTTTCCAACCTGATTGAGAGCACCTGGCAACTGATCCGCCACGAGAACGGAGAAAGAGGGTAACAACGATGAAGACGAGAGCGGTTCGCATCTACGGCGCGCAGGATATCCGGCTGGAGGAGTTTGAGCTCAGCCCGGTCGGGGACGACGGCGTCCGCTGCAAGGTGATTTCGGACAGCCTTTGCATGTCCTCGTATAAGGCCTATTTGCAGGGCGCGGAGCATAAGCGCGTGCCGGATGACGTGGCCACGAACCCGACGATCATCGGGCACGAGTTCTGCGGCGTCATCGACGAGGTCGGAAAAAACTGGGCGCACAAATTCAAGAAAGGCGACGGATTCGTCATTCAGCCCGCGCATTCCTACCAGGGTTCGCTGACCGCGCCGGGCTATTCCTTCCGCGAATGCGGCGGGGACGCGACGTATGTCAACATTCCATGGGAAACGCTGGAGATGGATTGCCTGTTGCCCTACAAGAGCGACGTCTATTTTTACGGCTCGCTCGCGGAACCCATGAGCTGCATCATTGGCACCTTCCACGCGATGTACCATACCAGAGACGGCGAATACGTCCACGACATGGGAATTGTCGAGGGCGGCAAGATGGCGCTGCTCGCGGGCGTCGGCCCGATGGGGCTCGGCGCGATCGACTACGCGCTGCACTGCGACCGTAAGCCGAGCCTGCTCGTCGTCACAGACATTGACGACGCGAGGCTGCAGCGCGCGGCGAGCATCTATACCGTGGAGCACGCGAAGGAATGCGGCGTGGAACTGCACTACGTCAACACCGGCAAAGTGGAAAACCCGGTATCCGCGCTGCGCGTGCTCTCCGGCGAAACGGGCTACGACGACGTGATCTGCTTTGCGCCGGTGCGACCGGTGGTCGAGCAGAGCGGGGCGCTCCTCGCCGTGGACGGTTGCCTGAACTTTTTTGCGGGCCCCGGGGACACGTCGTTTTCCGCGATGTTGAACTTCTACGACGTGCACTACAACCGCACGCACCTCGCCGCGACGAGCCACGGCAATACGGACGACATGCGCGAGGCAATCGCGATGATGAACGCCGGTCGGCTGAATCCCGCGGCAATGGTGACGCATATTGGCGGCTTGGACTGCGTGGTTGAAACCACGGCGAATCTGCCGAAGATTCCCGGCGGAAAGAAGCTGATCTATACGCAGATTGACCTGCCGCTGACCGCGCTAAGCGACTTTGCGGAGAAGGGCAAAACGGAGCCGATGTTCGCAAAACTCGACGAGCTGGTCAAGGTAAATAACGGGCTCTGGAACGCGGAAGCGGAGCGATACCTTTTGCAAAATCGATAAGCAATCCGAACAGAAAAAGCACAACGGACGAAATCGCGCCGTTGTGTTTTTTATTGCGCTGCGTCGAAGGCAACTGGAGAAAAGCATATAAAAAGCCACCCGCAGAGCGGGTGGCGTGAGAAACCGGAGCAACGCGGCGCGCCTACTTTATCCGGGCAAACTGCTCTTTATACTGGGAAGGCGTAAATCCGCAGTAGCTCTTAAAGCACTTGCTGAAGTAAAATGGATCGACGAACCCCGTTCGCTCCGCAACCTCTTTTACGGTCAGGTTCGTATCCATGAGCAGCCCTTTGGCAATCTGCACGCGGTATTCAATGAGGTACCGAATGGGCGGTTTGCCGGTGTATTCGCGAAAAATCTTGGTCAGATACGACGCGGAGAAGCTAAAGTCCGCCGCGATCTGCGAAAAGTTGATCTCCCCGGCGTAGTTCAGGCGAAGATATTGCACAATGCTCTCGACAATCTGCTCGGTGGAGGCGCTCCGCGCCGTGTTGAGCAAGGACTGCTCGGAGAGCAGCGCGTCCTTCGCGCGGCGAATCGTCTTGGCAAGCTCGGCCTTGTTGAGCGGCTTGAGCAGGTAGTCAAACGCGTCGGACTGGATGGCGGACTTTGCGTACTCAAACTCGCCGTAGCCGCTGATGAGCACGCACTTGACCGTTGGATCGACCTGACGCACGCGCTCAATGAGCGAAAGCCCGTCCAGCAGAGGCATCTTGATGTCGGTAAACAAGAGATGCGGGTGGTGCAACAGCGTCGCGTCAAACGCGGACTGCCCGTCGTAACACACGGCGCAAATCTCGAACGACGGGTCGCACTTTATAATGTTTGCCGCAATGTTTTGCGCAATCAGCTTTTCGTCGTCCGCAACGACGGCGCGAAAGGTCGAGGGATTCATGAACAACGCCCTCCAATCGTAATGCTGGCGCCGCCGTCCTCCTTGTTTTTGAGATGAAAGACGACGTCCTTGCCGTAGAGAATCTTAAAGCGAAGATAGATGTTGAGCAGTCCCATACCCTTGATTTCGAGCGAAGGCAGCAGCCCGGTTTCGTCGATTTCGCGAATTTTCTGCGTGATCAGCTGGATCGATTCCTTCGTGAATCCCGGCCCGTTGTCGGTCGCGGTGATGGTGTAGCCGTCGCCGGAGCGCTGCCCGGATACGCGAATGTGATAGGGCGGAAGCATCGTCGTGCAGTAGCGAAGCGAGTTTTCGACGAGCGGCTGAATGCAGAGTTTCGGCACGGGAATCGTGCGCATATCGTCCGGAAAATCGAACGTATAAAACAGATCGTTGCTGTAGCGAATGGCCATGCAGCGCAGGAAATTATCCGTGTATTCAATCTCGCTGGAGAGCGGAACCGTCGTCTCCGTGTCCGAGGAGATGTAGCGTAATATGTTGGACATGGACTGGCACATGACGACGATTTCGTCGTTCATGTTTCCGTCCGCCATGCTCTGGATCGTCTGGAGAGAGTTGAACAAGAAGTGCGGATTCATCTGCGACTGCAGCGCGAGCATCTTGGACTGCATCTCCTGATTCTTCAGCAAAAGCTGCTTATTCAGGCTGTCAACCAGCTCGTGCTGCAGCTCGAGAAAGCTGTCGTAGAGCACGTTGAGCTCAATGTTTTTTGTCTTGAGCGCGACGCGCGGCATGTAGCCGCTCAGGTCGGTCAGGCGAATCTGCCCGTAGATCTGCTCAATGGGAACGGTGATCCGGTTTGCCGCGAGATAGGCCAAAAGAATCGCAAGTGCGAGCGAAACAAGCGTGAGCAGCGTGACGCCGCGGATGTAGGAGTTCACCGGCATGAACAGTGAGTTTTGGTCGATGTAAATCGCGATGCGAATGCCGCTTGCGAGCTCGGTGTAGGTCGCATACCCGCGAAAATCCCCCTCGGAAACCGCGGTAAACGCGGAGGGCGTTTGGAGGGATTGGATGGTTCCGGCGATGCCGGAGACCGCTTCGGACTCCAGCGGCAGAATGACCTCCCCGTCGTCCGCCAGCACCAGAATCTGCTCGCCGTAAACGCTCTGGTAGTCGATTGCCTGCGCGAGCACGCGGCGCACGGAGTCCTTTACCTCAATGAACCCCTGCACGTTGTTGTAGCGGTCGTAATATTCGCGTGCGAGCGAGAAAAAGCGCTTTCCGTACGGGTCGGTCGTATACCGCGCCAGCAGGGGATCGTACCCGCCGAAGGAAACCACGCTGCGGCCGTTTCGCTCCCGCGCTTCCTCATACCAGGACATGACCTGCACGGGGTGGTTGTAGATATTCGAATAGACGCCCGCGGCAATCAGCGTGTCCACCGTGGTGAAGATATTCACCTGATCGACGGGGCGGTTCGGGCCAATCGTGGTGGAGATCAGGTCATAGAGGCTCTTGGTCTGGGCGGTGTCGTTTTGGTTTGCGAGGTACTGGCTGTAGGAATCCTTAATCAGGTAGGAGTATGCAATATCGGTGGAAACCATGTTCATCTGATCGATTTCGCGCTGCGTGGCATCCGCAACGGAAACGCAGTTCTGGTTGAGCGCGGCGAACGTACGCGAGTTGATCTTTCGCGATTCCTGCGTGATCAGATAAACGGACAACGCAAGAAACGGGATCAGTATGATCGCCGAAAACACGGTAATGAGGTTCATTTTAATCGTGTTGCGCAACATGGCCCGCTCCGTATTCGGTTAGTAAAAAATACACATCAATCCCAAACGAAATGTACATTCCAAGTGAAAAGGCGTTTGAATATAATTTGATTACACTTCGTGGGGATTATAGCTTGGCTCTCGAAATTTTGTCAACCGAAATTCAAACGCATACCCAAAGCAACAATTCGAAAAGGGACTGTCCACTATCAACTGTCAATTGAACATTGAAGGAGGAGATCGTATGAAAAAAACACTTGCTCTCTTGCTGACTGCTCTGATGCTGCTCTCGCTGGCGGCCTGCGCGCAGCCCGCGCCGGCGGCCGAAGAAGCGCCCGCGGCAGCCGCAACCGAAGCCCCCGCTGCAACCGAAGCCCCCGCCAAGCAGGACGTTACCTTAACGTTCATGGCGAGCCAGGACTGGGTGCAGGACGCGGAACTCGCGTTGGCGGAAAAGTTTACCCAGGAAACGGGCATTAAGGTCGACTACCAGATCGTTCCGTCCGACCAGTACCCGAACCTGCTCCAGACCAAGCTCAACTCCGGCGAGTGCACGGACATCTTCTGCTCGCAGGCAGGCCGCTTCGACATCGTAACCACGCTGAACGTGGCCAAGAACGCCGTCGATCTGAGCGCGGAAGCCTGGGTTCCCACGATGGAAGCGACCGCCGCTGCCGAAGTGACCGCGGATGGCAAGGTCTATGGCCAGCCGATGCAGGACACCTCCGCCGTTTGGGCGATTGCTTACAACAAAAAGATTTTCTCGGATCTCGGTCTCGCGATTCCGAAAAACTGGGCGGAATTCACCGCGGTTTGCGATGCGGTTCTGGCCAGCGGCGTGACGCCGATCTACGAACCGGTCTCCGACGGTTGGCACCAGGTGCTCTGGTTTGCCGAGCTGGGCGCGGCCTACGATAAGGCGGAGCCGGGTCTCGTAGACGCACTCAACGCCAACACGAAGAAGTTTGTGGACAGCGCCATCATGAAGACCGCGATCGACCAGATCAAAGAGATGGCGGACAAGGGATATTGGGGCGACAACTACATGGCGGACGTCTATGCCGACCAGCCTGCAAAGATGGCCTCCGGCGAATACGCCATGACGCTTGCCAACCAGGGCTTGCCGCAGCAGGTCGCCGACCTGAACGCGGGCTTGACGGCGGACGACATTGGATTCTTCGTGATGCCCATCGCCGACAACCAGATGCTCAACGTCAACCCGGTTGGCCCGACGCGTTTCGTTTACTCGGGTTCCAAGAACATTGACGCGGCGAAGCAGTACCTCGCATTCCTGGCCCAGCCGGAGAACCTGCAGTACATGGTGGACAACGTTGCGAAGTTCCAGAGCCTGCCCTACAGCGGCATTACGCCGAAGTACGCCGGCACCGTCAAGGAGTTCTACGACATGTATGCGGAAAAGGGCACCGTGCTCCAGACCTCGGTCAAGTACGTGAACCCGCAGTGGATGGAAATCGGCAAGGAGATCGTCAGCGTGATTCAGGGAACCGAAGACGATTTGACCATGCTGGGCAACATCGACAAGAACCGCGCGGATCAGGCAACGGCGGCACAAGACGCAGCCTGGTAAAGAAATAAACCCACGTAAGCCGGAGGGGAAGCAGGCGAACCGTCTGCTTCCCCTTTTTTCGAAATACGGAAATTCGTAATTTTGAGGATACATCATGAATCACGACATACTTTGGTCCGCGACGCCCGCGAAAAACTGGCTCCAGTCCTTTCCGCTGGGAAACGGGCACATCGGCTGCATGATTGGCGGCGACCCGCATAAAAGCACGTTGAGTCTCAACGACGATACGCTCTGGAGCGGATATCCGCGCGATTATACCAAGCCGGATTTTGCGCAGCATCTGCAACAGGTGCGCGAGCTGCTGCTGGAGAACAAGCGCGAAGAAGCGGAAGAGATCATCGAAACACACCTGACCAACCGCTTTACGCAGGCCTACCTGCCGCTGGGCGATCTTGTGCTGAGCACCCCGCAGGCGGACATTCGGGACTATCGCCGCGCGCTAGATTTGGGGAGCGGAATCGCGACGGAGCGATACCTACGCGAGGGAACGCTCGTTTCCAGCGAAACGCTCGTCAGTTACCCGGACGATGTGCTCATCCACACGATCGCATCGGAAGCGGCGATTGACTACGAAATTCAATTTTCTTGCCCGCTGCGGCACGAAGTACGATATGACCGCGAGGGACTGACGCTGACAGGGCGCGCGCCGAGCGACCTGATCATTGGCGACGTCGGACACTTTTCCAGCCCGGTCAATCAGCTCACCTACGACGAGCCGGAACGCGGCATGCGCTTTTCCGCTCGCGTGGAGCTCCACACGGACGGCGTGGTGAGCGCAGGCGCAAACGGCATTTCAATTTGCGGCGCGCGGCAAGTGACGCTGGTTGTTTGCAGCGCGACGAGCTTTTCCAAGGGGGAGGCACACCAAACCTACGCGGAGCAAACCGCGCGGGCGGCAGCAGCGCGCGATCTCGCGCAGCTCCGCGAAGCGCATGTGCGCGACCACGCGGCGCTCTACGACCGCGTAAAGCTGGAGCTCGGCGAGCAGGAGGATTCGACCTCTCTGGAGGAGCGGCTAACCCGCATGCGTGCCGGTCAGGCAAGCGGCTCCGATCTATGCCTGCTGTTTCAATACGGGCGGTATCTGCTGATTGCCTCCTCGCGCCGCGGAACACAGGCGGCGAACTTGCAGGGTATTTGGAACCACGACCCAATTCCGCCGTGGTGGAGCGGCTATACGCTGAACATCAATCTACAGATGAACTACTGGCTGGCGGATCGTACCAACCTCGGCGAGTGCTTCGAGCCGTTTGCCGCCTTTATCAAGCGGCTTTGCGAGGCGGGAAAGGAAACCGCGAAGAGGGACTACGACGCAGAGGGCTCCGTTGCGCATCATCAGTCCGACCTTTGGGCGCATTCGACGCCGGTGGGGCTTGACCGCGTGCGCATTCCGATGAGCGCGCGCTGGATGATGTGGAACATGGTGCTTCCCTGGCTGTCGCTTCAGCTCTATGACCACGATCAATATCAATACGACGAGCGTTTTTTGCGCGAGGATCTGCTTCCCGTCTTGCGCGAAACGGCGCGGTTTCTACGCAGTACGTTTTCGCGCGTGGAGGGGCGGCTTTATAACCTGCCCACGACGTCCCCGGAAAACATGTATTCTGACGCGGCGGGGCGCGCGCTGGCGGTCTGCAAGATGAGCGCAATCGACATTGGCATTGCCAAGGAATTCGCGCTGGCCTACGCCGAGGTTCTCCGTCGAATCAACGAGCCGGAGGACGCGGCGTACTGGGCGCAGTTCTCGCGCGACGTGCTGGACTATTCCGTTTCCGGCAATGGCGAGCTGAACGAGTGGGACGAGGCGTTTGAACAGACCGAACCCGGACACCGGCATTTCTCCATGCTCTTTGGCGTGTATCCCGGCAGCGGTTTGCTGGGAAGCGAGCTCGAGCCCGCCGCGCGAAAGGCGCTGCAGGAGCGACTGGAGCAAGGCAGCGGACAGACCGGCTGGAGCGCGGTTTGGGCGGCGCTGCTGCTCGCCCGCTTTGGTGAAGGGGACGCGGCATACGATGTTTTACGCAAGTTGCTGCGGGAGAACATACACGACAATTTCTTTGGCGCGCACCCGCCGAACCTGTTTCAGATTGACGCAAACTTCGGCTTCTCCGCGGCGATCTGCGAGCTGCTGGTTCGGGAAACGGGCGGGATCGTCCGCTTGCTGCCCGCGCTGCCTGCGGCGCTGCCCAGCGGCAGCATGCGCGGCGTTCGAATCTACGGCGGGCATACGCTGTCCTTTGTCTGGAAGGATTCCGCCGTCGAGTGGCTGGAGCTGACCGCGACGCGAACCGAGATGATTCAACTGGTTGCGCCGGGCGTTACGGATTGTGAAACGGGTGCTTCCGACGGCAGCGTTTGGAACATTGAACTGCGTCAGGGGGAGACTATCCGCCTGTCCGGCAAAGCGACGCCGCACCGGTAGAAATCGGGAGTTTGGTAAAAAAACTACATGGGATAGCGTCGTATCCTACATTCCAAGCGAGGGTGCGTTTCGGTATATTTACGGTATCGGCGGAAGTCTGGTTCCGCTTGCGATTCGCCCGCGCTGGAAATCCGTCTGGAGGCCCGCATGACAAAAAACAGGCATTACCCAACCTACTTTCTCTTTGGCACCTTGCTGCTGTATGTGGTGCTGTATTTACTGCCGGGCATCCTAGGCATCGGCTATTCGTTTACAGACTGGACGGCCTATTCCGATGAGGTGCACTTTCTCGGCTACGACCACATGTTTGATAATTACGTCAAGGCGTTTTCGGACGCAAAGTACTTTGGTTACCTCGGAAACACGGTGCTCTTTACGCTCGTAACCACGATTGTGAAAAACGGCGTCGGCCTTGCGCTCGCCGTGCTGCTCACCAAACAGGTCAAGCTGCTCAACTTCCACCGCGCGGTGCTCTATATTCCCGCGGTGCTCAGCGCGCTGATCGTCGGCATGATCTTTAAGTCCATCCTGAATCCCGCGCAGGGGCTGCTCAATAGCACCTTGAAAATCTTCGGGATCAAGGGGCTCAAGTGGCTGACCGACCCCAAGATTGCGTTCTGGTCGGTCATGGGCGTCGACATCTGGAAGGGCATGGGGTATATCATGACAATCTTCATTGCGGGGATTCTGTCGATTTCTCCAACCTACTACGAGGCGGCGCAGATTGACGGCGCGAGCGGCTGGCAGCAGTTTCGCGCAATCACGCTGCCCATGCTGGCGCCGACCATGACGGTGACCACCGTGCTCAACGTCATCTACGGGCTAAGGGTGTTCGACATGGTCTACGCGCTGACCAACGGCGGGCCGGGGTACGCAACCGAGGTGCTCTACACCGGCATCTATAAGGAGTTTGGCTTCGGGCGCTACGCGATGGGCACCACGCTGTCCTCGATTATGTTTGTCTTTATGGCGCTGATCGGCTTTTTCCTGATTCGCGCAATGAATCGAAACGAGGTGGAAGAATAATGGCGGCAAAAAAACGACTCCAACGCATCGGCGTAAACGTGCTCGCCTGGACGCTGTCCATCCTGCTGATTACGCCGCTCGTGCTGATTTTGATCAACTCGTTCAAAACCAGCCAGGAAGCGGCGCAGATGAGCCTAAGCCTGCCGAGTGTGTTGCAACTGGAGAACTTCAAAACGGTTATCGAGCGCGGTAAGCTTGGCGTTACGTTTCTCAACAGCCTGACCTACAGCGTGTTTAGCGTGCTACTCTGCACGCTGACCTCCGCGATGGCGGCGTTCGTGCTCTCTCGCAACCGGAGCAAGGCCAACAAGATTGTTTATTTTTTAATCGTGCTTGGCATGGCGATGCCAATCAACTTTATCGCGCTGATGAAGGTCATGCAGACGCTCGACATCATTAACAAGCGCATCGGCATCATACTGCTCTACGCCGCGATTCAAACGCCGTTCAACGTGTTCTTGATCTACAGTTTCGTGGGCAAGATTCCAAAGGACATCGACGAGGCGGCGATTATCGACGGCTGTTCGCCGCTGCAATTGTTCTTTTCGATCATTGTGCCGTTGATCAAGCCCGTGCTGGTTACGGTCATGGTGCTCACCTTCCTGAACACCTGGAACGAATACATTCTGCCGCTCTACTTCCTCGGCAGCTCGGACAAATGGCCGATGACGCTTGCGGTTTACAACTTCTTTGGCATGTATTTCCGGGACTGGAACCTCGTCTGCGCGGACATTGTGCTAACCAGCCTGCCGGTCATCGTCGTCTACCTGCTGGGACAGAAATACATCGTGTCCGGCATGACGGCGGGGGCGGTCAAGGGATAATTTACGCAATCTCGCGCGGCGGGACAACGAACACCAAAGGAGCGTTAGCAAACGATGAACGAACAGACCGACGCCGAACGCTGGCGGTTTCAAACGATAAAACCAAACATTCTGCGCTGCACCTATGGCGGTGTTTTGGCGAACAACCGGTTTTCGCTGGTGCTCGACGAAGCGCTTGCCGCGATAAGCGAAGGTGACGGCGCCTGCAACATCAAGTGTGAGCAAGCGGAACACGCGATTGCTGTTCGCTTTCCGAACGGCGCTGAGCTGGCAATTGTCGATTTTGAGCTGCGGCCAATCGACGTGATCCGTTATACGACCGGCGGGGAAGCGCCCGTGGTGGAGACCATAAAAACCGTAGACGGCCAGCGCACGCAGATTGCGAACCTCCGGCCCGTGGTGGAGCGAACGGCGTTTGAAGGTCGAATTGATTTCTCGATTCCGAAGTCCGCCCGCATCTTCGGGCTTGGACAGGACGAGGAAGGCAGGCTCAACAAGCGCGGCATCAAACAGTATCTCTATCAGCACAACATGCGAACGCCCATGCCGTTCTTCGTGACCGATCAGGGGTACGGCGTGTTCTTTGACTGCGCGTCGCTGATGGTGTTTGACGACACGGGGGAAACCACGCGCGTGCTGCTGGACACCGTGGAACAGATTGACTATTACCTCATAGCGGGATCGATGGACGAGATCGTTTCCGGTATACGCTGCCTGACCGGCACGGCGGCACTGCTGCCCAAGTGGGCGTTTGGCTACATCCAATCCCGCGAGCGCTACCAAACGCAGGAGGAGATGCTGGACGTTGCGCGGCGATACCGCGAACTGCACATTCCGCTGGACTGCGTCGTGCAGGACTGGAAAACCTGGGAAGGCGATCTCTGGGGACAAAAGACGGTGGATCGCGCGCGATACCCCGATCTGGCGAGTATGAATCAAGCGCTGCATGAAATGCACGTGCACAGCATGGTTTCCGTTTGGCCAAACATGGCACCGGGCGGCGCAGATCACGCGGAGTTTGCCAAGGCCGGGCTGCTGCTCGGTGACGACTCCACCTACGACGCGTTTTCCGCCGAGGCGCGGGATCTATATTGGAAACAGCTGGAGCGTGAACTCGTGCCGGGTGGATTTGACGCCTGGTGGTGCGACTCCACGGAGCCGTTTACCGCGCCGGACTGGTGCGGCGAGCAACTATTGCCGGAGGAGGAGCGCTACCGCCTCGTGGGTGGCGAGCACAAGAAATACCTCGATCCCGCCGCGGCAAATCTCTTTGCACTTGAACACGCGAAGGGAATCTTTGAGCACGAACGCGCGGCGCGACCCGAAATGCGCGTGATGAACCTCACGCGCTCCGGCTATTCCGGCATTCAGCGATACGGCGTCGCGCTTTGGGCGGGGGATACGTCCGCGCGTTGGGACGTGCTCCGGTGCGAGATTGCCAAGGGAATCAACCTCTGTCTGAGCGGCATTCCGTTTTGGACGGTGGACATCGGCGCGTTTTTTGTGGGCGCAACGGCTTGCTGGCGCAAATGGAGCAACAACCCCACCGCAAAACCGGTTTGGTTCTGGGACGGGGACTATGACGACGGGGGTAACGACCCTGCCTACCGCGAGCTCTACGTGCGTTGGTTGCAGTTTGGCGCGTTTCTGCCGCTGTTTCGCTCCCACGGAACGGACACGCCGCGCGAAATCTGGAACTTTGGCACACCCGGTGAGCCGTATTTCGATGCGATTGCGAAGTTCATTCGACTTCGGTATACGTTGTTGCCGACGATCTATTCCCTCGCGATGCGCGTGGCACTCGAAGACTACACGATGCTGCGCGGGCTGCTGTTTGACTTTCCGCAGGATCCTAAGGCGCTGGATGTGGACGACGAATTCCTGCTCGGAGATTCGTTGTTGATTTGCCCCGTCACGCGGCCCATGCCGACGGAAGGCGGCGCGTCGCGAGACCGCGATTCGCGCGTGTGCTACCTGCCGGAAGGTTGCAACTGGTATTCCTACTGGACGAACGCGCCGTTTGCGGGCGGGCAGCAGGTTTCCGCAGCGGTTACGCTGGACTCGATTCCGGTGTTCGTTCGCGCGGGCAGCATTCTACTGACCCAGCGGCCCACCGAGTCTACGGAAGAGGACGCGGGCGAGCTGGAGGTTCGAATCTATCCCGGCGCGGACGCCAGCGCGGTGTATTACACGGATGACGGCAACAGCTACGCCTATCTGGACGGACAGTACGACGAAATCCGCTTCTTCTGGAACGACGAAGCAAGACAGCTGCGCATTCGTGCCGAGCGGCGCTATCGCGAGGATCGGATTCCGCTCGTGATTCATTTTTCGCACACGGAGACGAGCATTCGTTTTCGCGGCGGCGAACAGGTGATTTCATTCGCGTAATCGAAAAGACGATTTCAGCAATCCAACGACGGTATCGTTTCCGAAAGCCGCACGTACATATTATTAGAAAGAAAACCTTCGGTGTACCTTTGAGTTCATCGAACGAGCAGAATAACAAGCCCCCCGTTGAGCAGCGGAGGGCTTGTTGTTTGTTGCGTTGAATGATGGGACTACGCGTCCTCGGACAGTTGATTGATCGTGCCGGTCAGGCGCTTGAGCGCGTCCTCCACCGAGCAATTCTCCTGCAAAATATCGTCAATTGACTTATAGATTGCGTGCTCTACACGCGTAATCGGAACGAACACGCCGTCCCCGCGCGTAAAGGACTTGCGCTGGCGGTTGGTCTCGTAGGAGCGGTAGATGATGGGCAGCCAGGGGTAGTGGCTGGCGAGCTCGTCGTTGCTGTAGACGTTCTCGAGTGGGGACTGCCCGTCCAGCACCGCGAAATAGTTGCTCATCGAGGGGTCGCAGGTCCAGCGGATGAAGGCGAACGCCTCTTCCTTTCGCTTGGATTCCGGCGGAATGCCCAGCGCCCAGCTGCCGAGCACGGAGACGCCGCCGGGGATATTGGAATAGCCGATTTTGCCGATGATCTTGGACTTTTTCTCGTTGTTGACGTCCGCGACAAAGGAAGCGAAGCTGATCAGCATCGCGATGTTGCCGTTGTAAAAGTCGGCAACCGTCTGTTCGACGGTGTAGTTGCGCGTGCTTGGGCTGGCGTAGGAGAAGGTCTCGATGAAGTTAGCAACGCCCTTTTGAAACGCGGTAGAATCCGTTGCGGCACCGCCGTTTTCGTCGAACACGCGCCCGCCATACGCCCAGACGCGGGGCATGAGCTCCGGAATCAGCACCGCTTCGTTGCCCGCCGCAATCGCCGTTCCGTACTGAATGGGCGAGTTCGGGTTAAACCGCCTCGTAAAAAAGCTGCTCACCACGTTGAATTCAAACCACGTGCGCGGCACGCGGAGGCGCGCGCGGTATTTCTTTTCAAACTGCTCCTGCAGCTGCTTGTTTTCGAAGAGATCCTTGCGATAGAGCAGAATCTGCGGGCCGTACATGCAGGGCACGCCGTAGCAGCGCTCGTCCACGAGGCCGACCTTTTCAAAGAGGTGCGGCAGAAACACATCCGGCGAGAAGTCCGGCGGCTGTGTAAACGGCGTAATGTCCGCGAGGCGCTTGTTGCGCACCAGGATTTCAAGCCAGGGGTTGTCGAACATGACCACGTCAAAGTCGGACACGGCCTCCTTGTTCAACAGGCGGTTGAACAGCGAGCGGTGTTCGCTGAGCGTAATGTCCACGTTCAAGCCGGTTTTTCGCGTAAAGTCGGAGTGCGTGCGCAGGATTGCGTGCGCGCTCGGCGAGTCCAGCATGAGCACCTTGATGGGGCGCGTGCGGTCGATCATTGCGGTTGGAAACACGTCGCCGAGAAACAGCCGCCGCCCGACGATCTTGTCGTGCATCAGAATCTGCTGCTTTTCAAACATGAGCGGGCTCTTGATGTTGTCCAGCAGCAACCGCGCGGCTTTTTTGCCGAGCAAATGCGCCGGGCGCATGGTATGCAAAACACCGTTACTCGTGACCGACCGGCTCCAGTTTTCCTGACCGAAGGAAACAAAGCGAATGTCGTTGTTCACCGAAATGCCAAGCAGCGAGAGCGACTGCTCCAAACCGTTGGTGATGTTTCGCGAGGTGGAGATCACTGCGTCCGGCTTGGTGCTGCTGAAGAACTCCACGCCGGTACGGAACGCTTCTTCCTTGGTAGAGCGGAGGTTGCGAAGATAGCGCTCTGGGTTTGGCATGTCGTTTTCCGCGTAGAAGTCGCGAAACGCCCGCGCGCTGTCGGCTTCGCAGCTCAGACTCGCGGGGCCCGCGAACAGCGCGATGGTTTCGCAGCCCTCGCGGCGCAGCTCGGCGAGCAGGTAGCGCGTTAACTCGTAGGAATCAAACGAAATGTAGTTCACGTCCGCAAGGCCGGGTTTGCGGTCGATGAACACCGCGGGTGTGCGCTTGTTGCCGTCGAAACAATGGTAGTTGTTCTGACAGGATACGACGATTAACCCGCACATGTCCTTGCGCATGAATCCGTCCAGAATGGAGATTTCCTCCTCCGGCACGTCGTCCGACAGCGCGAGGTTTACGTAATAACCCGCCTGCTTGAGCTCGCGCTCCAGCCCGGCCAGCAGGTAGGAATAATACTGGTCGTAGGTATTCGGCAGAATGACGCCGATTTCGAGATTGTTGTTCGTTCTAAGATTCTTTGCGTAGGAGTTCGGTTTGTAGCCGAGCTCGTTGATGGCGGATTGAATCTGCTTCGCCATTTCGGCGGAGACGCTGCGCGCTCCGGTCATATAATTCGACACGGTTCCAACGGATACGCCCGCGTGTTTGGCTACATCTTTAATTGTACTCATTTGTCAATCCTTCGTTCGTGATTCCCCTATTATACAGAGAAAACGGCGTTGAAGCAAATTTGAATTGAGCATTGAAACGATTCAATGAAAATAATCACTGAATGGATTGACTATGCTGCCACCCAACGGTATTTTAGTATTGCAACAAGTCGAATGGATTCCCAATGTTCTTCGAATATAAAAACGAACCAACCACCAAAAACCAAAAGTGAAAACAGCGAGATCGGGGTGACAACATGTCCGACGTCCTTCTTGAGATGAAAAACATTCAGAAGTCTTTTCCCGGCGTTCACGCGCTGGATAACGCAAATATAGAGGTGCGCGCGGGCGAAGTGCACGCGTTGATCGGCGAAAACGGCGCGGGCAAATCGACGCTGATGAAGGTGCTCAACGGCATCTATAAGAAAGACGGCGGCCAGATTATCTACAAGGGCGAGGAAATCGAACTGTCTAACCCGCTGGACGCGCAGCGCCGCGGCATCGGCATGATCCATCAGGAGCTCAACTTAATGCCGCACCTGACCGTTGCGGAGAACATCTTTATTGGAAAAGAACCCATGGTGGGCGGTGTGTTCCTCGACCAGAAGAAGGCAAACAAGGCGGCGAAGGAACTGCTCGCGTCCATGCACCTCGACATCGACCCGACTCGCCGCGTCAAGACGCTCACCGTCGCTAAGCAGCAGATGGTGGAGATCGCCAAGGCGCTCAACAACAACAGCGAGCTCTTCGTCATGGACGAACCGACGTCACCGCTGACGGACGCGGAGATTGAAGAGCTGTTTCATTTCATCCGCCAGCTGCGCGCCGCGGGCAGGGGAATCATTTACATTTCGCACCGGCTCGAAGAGCTCTGGCGCATCTCGGATCGAATCACCGTCATGCGGGACGGACAATATGTTGGAACCGTCAACACGGCGGACGTAAACAAGCAGGACATCATTTCGATGATGGTCGGCCGGGTCATCTACGAGGAGCCGAAGCAAAAGAGCTGCGTGCCCGCGGATGCGCCGGTGGTGCTTGAGGCCAGAGGGCTCTACGCGCCGAACGTAAAGAACGTTTCGTTTGAACTGCGCAAGGGCGAGATTCTCGGCTTCGCCGGTCTCGTCGGCGCGGGGCGCACGGAGACCATGCGCGCGCTCTTTGGGGCGGACCCGCGGGTGAAGGGTGAAATCTTCGTCAACGGCGAGAAGGTGGAGATTCATTCTCCGAGCGACGCGGTCAAGCACGGCATCGGCTACCTCTCCGAGGATCGAAAGACGTTTGGCGTCGCAACCGGGCTCTCCGTTCGAGACAACTGCGTGATGGCGGATCTGGAGAACTACCGCACAGGACCTCTGATGAACGACAAAAAGATCGACGCGATTGCCACGGAGTATATCCAGAAGATCGCAATCAAGACGCCAAGCCTGCGGCAGCTCGTTCGGAACCTTTCCGGCGGCAACCAGCAGAAGATCGTCATCGCGAAATGGCTGATCAAGCGCTGCAACGTGCTCATCTTTGACGAGCCAACGCGCGGAATCGACGTTGGCGCCAAGAGCGAAATCTACAAGCTGATGAACAAGCTCATCGAGGAGGGAAAGTCGATCATCATGATCTCCTCCGAAATGCCGGAATTGCTGCGCATGTCCGACCGGATTGTGGTCATGAGCGAAGGATCGATTACCGGCGAGCTCGATATCTGCGACGCGACGCAAACCAGCATTATGACATTTGCGACAATGAATATGTGAGGGTGTGGGCATGACTACCAAGAAATTCGACCTGACAAAGTTCCTCGCGCCAATGGTATTGGTGATTCTCTATGGGTTCTTCTCGATCTTTGGGAACAACTTCTTCTCCACAGATTATCTGATCAACATTCTGGATGGCTCGTACTACATCGGCTTTATGGCGATTGGCGTTACCTTCGTCATCATCACCGGAGGTATCGATCTTTCGCTCGGAACAACGATGATGTGCGCCGCGCTGATCGGCGGCATGGCCTATAATAGCTGGCATTGGCCCATGGGATGGTGCCTCGCGCTCGTGCTGGTGGTTGCCACGCTGATCGGCCTGCTCAACGGCATCATGATCGCGTTTATGGGGCTTCCGCCGTTCATCGCCACGCTCGGCACGCAGATGATGGGCATGGGATTTGGCGCAATCGTCACCAAGGTGCAGACCATGCGCTACCCGACCTTCGGCACCGCGGACGGCTGGTTTAAGAACTTTTTCTACAAGACGACGACCGGCTTCCCCGTTGGCGTAATCTGGCTGGCAGTGTTCTTCCTTCTCGCGTTTGTGCTGCTCAACAAAACGAGATTCGGCCGTTACACCTACGCCATCGGCAGCAACACGGAGGCGGCGCGCCTCTCCGGCATCAAGACGAAACCCTGGCTGGCGGCGGTCTACACCTTCTGCGGATTCTGCTGCGGCGCGGCGGGCGTCTTCTACGCGGCGGTGTACACCTCGATTATTCCCAGCACCGGCAACGGACAGGAGCTGCTCGGCATCGCGGGCGTCGTCATTGGCGGCACGTCCATGAGCGGCGGCACAGGAACGCTGGTTGGAACCATCATCGGCGTGTTCGTCATGAGCGTGCTCAAGCAGGGACTCATGTCCATGGGGCTCCAGAGCCACTGGCAAACGTTCTTTACGGGTCTCGTCGTCATCGGCGCCGTGCTGCTCGACCAGTACCGCGTGAAGCAGGGCAACAAGATCATTCGTTAAACTAGCAGGACCGACAAAACCGTATTTACCATTAGAAAAAGGGCTGAAACATCGACCCCCTGGGTTTGTGCATCCAAATTTCACCGGTTTCAGCCAGTTTCTCCGGCTCTCGGGCAAGCAACGCCCGCCAACACCCGGCTCCAACGGGTGAACCCGTTGAGATAAATAAAAAATGGAGGAATCAGACATCATGAAGAAACTGCTCGTTCTCGTATTGACTCTGTCTCTGGTGCTTGGCATGTTCGCATGCGCCGCGCCGGCTCCTGCTGCAGAAGCTACCGAAGCCCCCGCGGCCGCAACGGAAGCGCCCGCCGCAACGGAAGCACCCGCAGCGGCTCCTCTCTACATTCCGGTTATCTCCAAGGGCTTCCAGCATAAGTTCTGGCAGACCGTCATGCTCGGCTCCCAGGATGCCGCTGCGAAGTACGGCGTCGAAATCACCTTCGACGGCCCGCCGTCCGAGTCCGACATCAGTGTTCAGGTCGACATGCTCAACGCCGCAATGGCGAAGAAGCCCGCCGCTCTGTGCCTCGCGGCGCTCGACACCGAATCCGTAACCGAGCAGCTCCAGGCTTGCAAGGACGCGGGAATCCCGGTCATCGGCTTTGACTCCGGCGTACCGAATGCACCCGAGGGCTCCATCATCTCCACCGCCTCGACGGACAACACCGCCGCCGGCGCGCTGGCCGCGGACAAGATGTATGCCATCGAATCCGTTGCCGCAGCGGTAGCAGCCGCAACGAAGGACGCGCCCGTCGTCATCAGCGTCATCAGCCAGGATGCGACCTCCGCCTCCATCACCGGCCGTACGACCGGCTTCGTGGACGAAATGTTCAAGCTCTGCGACGCAGCGCAGCCCGGCCTCGTCTCCGTGACCGGCCATGACAAGTGGAACAAGGCCTCCTCCTCCGGCGACACCGCCGTGGAAATCCTCGTCTCCATCGCCGCGACCACCAGCGTAACCGACTGCCAGGCTGCCGCACAGGCCGTCATCCAGAAGGCGCCGGTCGCCGTGTTCTGCACCAACTCCGGTTCCGTGGACGGCATGCTCGCCGCCACCGCCGATGGTTCCGACCTCGACCGTACGAGCGGCCGTTATAAAGACATGGTCGTCGTCGGCTTCGACTCCGGCGCAACCCTGCTCAACGCAATCCGCAACCAATGGTTCTACGGTGCGGTCACGCAGGATCCGTACATGATCGGCTACTATGCCGTCGAACTCGCTTACAAGGCGATCCAGGGCGAGAGCATCCCGGCCGTGGTTGACACCGGCTGCCAGTTCTACACCGTGGACAACATGGACGATCCGGACATCGCGAAACTGCTCTACGATTAATCCGATTCTCAACCGACTCTGTGCGGGGCAGCTGAACAAGCTGCCCCGCCAAACACAATCTGGAATTCGAACACACGGAGGCTTTCTCCCATGCTGACAAACATTCCCGCCATTCTTTCCCCCGAACTGCTCGCGGTGCTCTGCGAAATGGGCCATAGCGACGTAATCGTTCTCGGCGACGCAAACTTTCCCGGAAAGCGTTTTGCGCACGAGGGAAACTGCAAGTTCCTGCGCGCGGACGGCATCTCCGGCACGGCGCTACTCGACGCAGTGCTCAGCGTGATTCCGACGGACGCCTATGTGGAAACGCCGGTGCAGCTGATGCAGACGATGGACTGCGACAAGGATCTGGAAATCCCGATCTGGAAGGAGTACGAGCAGATCGTTGCCAACCACGACGCGCGCGGCAAGAGCGCGGTGGGCTATCTGGAGCGGTTCACGTTTTACGAAGCGGCGAAGAAGGCCTATTGCATCGTCCAGACGGGCGAAACGGCAATCTACGCGAACGTGCTGATTCAAAAGGGCGTTATCAAGTAAGCACGAAGACTCCGGTTCAAAACGGAATTCTATAAAAGAGGTTATCAAGTGAGCCAAAAGACCTGTCTACTGGGAATTGATATCGGCACAAGCGCCTGCAAGCTGGTTGTGTTCGCGCCGGATGGCGCGGCGCTCGCCAGCCGAACGGTCGCCTACCCGACGCAGTATCCGAAACCCGGTTATGTGGAGCAAAACCCGGACGACTGGTGGAACGCGGTCTGCCGCGGACTGAACGATCTCTTCGCGGAAGGCACGGTCTCCGCCTGGGACATCGCGGGCATCGGCATCGACGGGCAGGGTTGGTCCGCCATCGCGCTCGATGCGGAGGGAAACGTGCTCGCGCCGGACCCGATTTGGCTCGATACCCGCGCGGAGGACATCTGCGAGGAACTCAAGGCAAACGTTGGAAACGACGCAATCTTCGCGCTGAGCGGAAACCCGCTCAAAGCGCAATACGTAACGGCAAAGATTCTCTGGCTGGAGCGGCATATGCCGCAGGCCTTTCAACAAACGAACGCAATCATGCAGTCCAACGGGTTCATCGCCTATCGCCTGACCGGCGCAATCACGATGGACATCAGCCAGGGCTACGGGCTGCATTGTTTCGATATGAGAACCGGGCGCATCGACGAGGCCATGTGCCGCGCGCTCGGCATTTCTCAACACCTCATTCCCGAAATCGTCCCCTGCCACAGCGTCGTCGGGTGCGTGAGCGCCGAAGCGGCGCGGCAGACCGGACTTTTAACCGGAACGCCGGTGGTTGCCGGCGGGTTGGACGCGGCTTGCAGTACCCTCGGCGCGGGCGTGCTCCGTCCGGGGCAGACGCAGGAGCAGGGCGGTCAGGCGGGCGGCATGAGCATTTGCATCGATCAATACTGCGCGGACGCGCGTTTGATCCTCGGTTATCACGTGGTTCCGGATCGCTGGCTGTTACAGGGTGGCACCACAGGCGGCGGCGGGGCGCTTCGATGGTTCGAACGCGAGTTTGCGGATTCTGAACGGCGAACGGCGCTCGAGAAAGGTGGATCCTCCTTTGCCTTTCTCGACGCCCTCGCAGCGTCGGTTTCGCCCGGCAGCGAGGGAGTGGTTTTTCTGCCGTACCTCGCGGGCGAGCGCTCGCCCATTTGGGACAGCGACGCGCAGGGCGTGTACTTCGGGCTGGATTACAGCAAGACCCGCGCGCATATGGCACGCGCGCTGCTGGAAGGCGTTGCCTATTCGCTCCGGCACAACCTCGAGATTGCAGAGTCGGTGGGCGCGCATGTCGAAACGTTGCGCGCGACGGGCGGCAGCGCAAACTCGCGGCTCTGGACGCAAATCAAGGCGGATGTAACGGGCAAGGACATTGAGGTGCCCGGTTCCGATTTGGCGACGCCGCTGGGCGCGGCGCTGCTCGCGGGCGTGGGCGTCGGCGTTTACTCCGGTTTTGACGAGGCGGTCGAGCGGACGGTGCAGATCAAGCGCTGTCAGAAGCACGACGACAGCCATCGACCGGTCTACGACCAGGGATACGAAATTTACCGCGAGCTGTATGAACAGCTCAAGGAATTGATGAAGCAAAGCAGGAGGGCGCGCGCGTGAAAGCGGCCGTATTGACCCAGAACAGACAGATTGAATACAAGGACATTGAACTTCCCCCGCTGCGGGAGGACAGCGTGCTCGTTCGCGTTGCCGCCTCCGGCATCTGCGGGTCGGATATCCCTCGTTTTTACCACAACGGCGTGCATTTTTACCCCATTGTGCTCGGTCACGAGTTCTCGGGCGAGGTGGTCGAGATCGGCGCGAACGTTTCCCGCGTCAAGGTGGGCGACCGCGTGTCCGGCGCGCCGCTGCTGCCCTGCATGCAGTGCGCGGACTGCCAAAAGGGCGACTACTCGCTCTGCAAGCACTATAGCTTCATCGGCTCGCGCCAGCAGGGGAGCAACGCGGAATACATCGTGCTGCCGGAGCGCAACGCCGTGGTGTTCGACTCGTCGATTTCGTTTGAACGAGGCGCGATGTTCGAGCCTTCCACCGTTGCGCTGCACGGCGTGCTGCAATGCGACTACAAGGGCGGCGGCAGCGTCGCGATTCTCGGCGGCGGCACGATCGGCATCTTTACGCTGCAATGGGCGCGGTTGCTCGGCGCAAAGTCGGTTGCCGTGTTCGACATCAGCCCCGAACGGCTCGCGCTGGCAAGGCGCATGGGCGCGGACGAAACCTACGACACCCGCGAAGCGGGCTGCGTGGAAACCGCGCGCGAGCGCACGAACGGCGGCTTCGACTACGTGTTTGAAACCGCGGGCGTTATCCCGACGATGAAGATGGCCTACTCGCTCGCCGCGAACAAGGCGCATCTCTGCTTCATCGGCACGCCGCACGCGGACCTGACGTTTACCCCCGCCGAATGGGAAAACATGAACCGCAAGGAGTTCCGCCTGACCGGATCCTGGATGAGCTACAGCGCGCCGTTCCCGGGCCGCGAATGGACGATGACCGCGGAATACTATGCCGACGGGCGGCTCAAGTTTGATGAGGCGTTCATTGGCGGACGCTACCCGATGGAACGCGCCCAGGAGGCATTTCTGCTCTTCGAAACCCCCGGCGCGGTCAACGGAAAGATTCTCTTAATGAACGAGCCGTATTACACCGAGGCGACGCGCAAGGCGTAAAAATACAATTTGTATTTCCGGGCGCACAGGCGCCGCGAGATAAAAAATTCCTTTGGAACCGAAATTTGGAATTTTGCAGGAGGCAAGCACAATGGAAAAAATCAACCCCGTTCTCGTTCCGCAACGAATCCTTTTTGACGGAACACGGATGCCGGCCATCGGCATGGGTACGTTCGGGTCCGACCGCTTCACGGCGGAGCAGGTCAGCGCTGCGGTTGCGGGCGCAATTGAGGTCGGCTACCGGATGTTCGACTGCGCGGCGGTCTACGGCAACGAAGACCTGATTGGTCAGGTCTTTCAGGCCGCGTTCGACAAGGGCACGGTGAAGCGCGAGGAGCTCTTCATCACCACGAAGGTTTGGAACAACATGCATGGGCAGGGGGACGTACTGCTCTCCTGCGCCAAGAGCCTTCGCGACCTTCGCCTGAACTACATCGATCTCTTCTTTGTGCATTGGCCATTCGCCAACTATCATGCGCCGGGATGCGACGGCGACGCGCGCAATCCGGACAGCAAGCCGTTCTCCGTGGACGCGTTCATGTCGACCTGGCGGCAGTGCGAACGGCTCGTCGATATGGGCCTTGTGAAATACATCGGCATGTCCAGCATGACGATTCCGAAGCTCGAAGCGGTGCTGCCGCTCTGCCGCATCAAGCCTGCGGCCATCGAGATGGAGCTGCATCCGAGCTTCCAACAGGAAAAGCTGTTTGACTACATTCTCGCGCGGGACATCCAGCCCATCGGCTTTTGCCCGATCGGCTCGCCGACGCGCCCGGATCGCGACAAGACGCCGGACGACGTAGTGGATATTCAAATGCCGGAGGTCGTCGAGATTGCCAAGGCGCATGGCGTGCACCCCGCCGTCATCTGCATCAAGTGGGCGGTGCAGCGCGGCCAGACGCCGATTCCGTTCTCGATCTATGAGAACGAATACACCAGCAACCTCAAGTGCGTCACCGAAGACCCGCTGACCGACGCGGAGATGGAGTCGATTCGTCTATCGGACAAGAACTGCCGCCTCATCAAGGGGCAGGTGTTCCTCTGGGCGGGCGCGAAGGACTGGCACGATCTCTGGGACGAAGACGGGAAGATTACGAAATAAGTTATGAAGGCAGCGCAGTATTTTCAAACCCTGCTTGCCCGGCAAAAGGGCGGCGTACCCGACGGCATTTGCAGCATTTGCAGCGCGAATGCCTATGTCATTGAGGCCGCCATGGAGTTTGGGCGGGACACGAACCGTCCAATCTTGATCGAGGCGACCGCAAACCAGGTGAACCAATACGGCGGTTATACCGGCATGCAGCCCAAGGACTTTGCCGAGTATGTGCGTTCGCTTGCGGAAAAGGTCGGTTTTTCGCCGGATCAGTTGATTCTCGGCGGCGACCACCTCGGCCCGCTCACCTGGAGCGGCGAACCGGAGGAGGAAGCAATGGCAAAGGCGGAGGTTCTCGTGGACGCCTTTGTTCGCGCCGGATTTTCGAAGATTCATCTGGACACGAGCATGCGCCTTGGCAGCGATGCGCCGGATCAGCCGCTCAAGGACGAGGTGATTGCTCGCCGGGCGGCGCGCCTATGCGCCGTGGCGGAGCGGGCAGCGGGGGACGAAAAACCCGTCTACGTGATTGGCAGCGAGGTGCCGGTTCCCGGCGGCGCAACCGAAAACGAGGATACGCTGGCCGTTACCCCGCCGGAGAATCTGGACGCGACGATCTCCGCGTTTCGCGCCGCGTTTTTGCAGGCGGGTCTGGCGGAGGCGTATACGCGCGTAATTGCCGTTGTCGTTCAGCCGGGGGTGGAGTTCGCGGACAATACGATCATCACCTACGATCCCGAGAAGGCAAAGCGGCTCACGGAGCACGTAAAGACCCTGCCGTTCATTCTGGAAGGGCATTCGACGGACTATCAGCCCGCGGGACTGCTCGCGGCAATGCGGCGGGACGGAATCGCGATTCTCAAGGTTGGCCCCGCGCTGACGTTTGCGCTGCGGGAGGCACTCTTTGCGCTGGAGGGAATGGAGAAGGACCTCTACCCGTTTTCGCCAAAGGGCGGCTACTCGTGTTTTTCGAGCGTGCTGGAGCAAAAGCTCATGCAGCAGCCGAAGTATTGGGAGCGCTACTACCACGGAAACGAGGGCGAACTCGCGTTTGCGAGAAGGTTCAGCCTCTCCGATCGCTGCCGCTATTATCTGGAGGATGAGCAGATTAAGACCGCCATCGCGCGGCTGGTGCAAAACATCAACGCCAAACCGATTCCGTTCGGGCTCATCAGCCAGTACTTTTCCGCGCAAAAGGATGCGGCGCTGGCCTGCTCCGCCGTCTCGGCGGAGTGGCTCATCAAGGAGCGCATCCGCGACGTGATTCGTACCTATTATTAAAAGAACCACCCGTTCGCAACAAAAGGGTTGCGATTTGCCCACGATTGGAGGTTAACGATGCCTTATTTAAATCAAACCGATCTGCTGCTCGCCGCACAGGCGGGCGGCTACGCCGTCGGCGCGTTCAACGCCGAGAATATGGAGATTCTACAGGCGGTGGTCGAGGCCGCGGAGGAAACGCGTTCCCCCGTGCTGCTGCAAACCACGCCGTCGATGCTGAAATACGCCTCTCCGGAGCTATTTTTCGGCATGGCGAACGCGCTGGCGCAGAAAGCCAGCGTGCCGATTTCGCTGCATCTTGACCACGGCAGCAGCTTTGCGCTCGCCGCGCAGTGCGTCCGCGCGGGGTATACGTCCATCATGATCGACGGCTCCAAGCTGGCGTTTGAGGAGAACATCCGCCTGACCAAGCAGGTGGTGGAGCTCTGCGCGCCCTGCAAGATTCCCGTTGAGGCGGAGCTGGGCAAGGTCGGCGGCAAGGAAGAGGACATTACGACGAATGACCCCGGCTATACCGACCCGGACGAGGCGGCGGTCTTTGTGGAGCAAACGGGCATCTCCTCGCTCGCGGTCGCGATTGGCACGGCGCACGGGTTCTACACCGGAAAACCGGTGCTCGACCTCGCGCGGCTGGAGCAGATCAAGAGCCGCGTTTCCATTCCGCTCGTGCTGCACGGCGCGTCCGGACTCACGGACGAGGACGTTCAAAACTGCATTCGGCGCGGCATCTGCAAGGTGAACTTCGCAACCGAACTGCGAAACGCCTATACGGAGGGCACGAAGGAAGCGCTCGCGAAGAACCCCGACCTCTACGATCCCAAGGAGTTTGGCAAAATGGGCAGGGCGTGCGTCAAGCAGCTCGTGATGCAGCGGATGATCGTCTGCGGCAGCGCGGGCAAGGCGGACGCGGCGCGCGCATGAGCGCCTCCGGCTTCTGGCAAAGATTCAAACAGCGGATTCGGGCGGTTCCGGCAGGACTGCTGCTCGGTCCGCTTTTTCTTGGTTCGCTGGTGCATTCGCTTGCGCCCGGCGTGCTCGAGCTCGGCTCCTATACGACCGCGCTGTTCTCCGGCGCGGGTGCGTCAACGCTGATTGCGCTGCAGCTCTTCTGCATTGGCGCGCAGGTGCGCTGGCGGAGCGTCCCCTTGGTGCTGCGCAGCGGCGGCGTGCTGCTGCTCGCGCGCGTGCTGGCGGGTGTTCTCATGGCGCTGCTGTTTCGCTTGCTCGCGGTCAAAACCATCGCTGGAATCGGCGTTCTGGCCGCCGTTGCGGCCTGCTCCAACACGAACGGAAGCATCTATCTGGCGGTGACGTCGCTACTAAGCAAGGACGAGTCCGCCGCGGCCACGCCGCTGCTCGCACTGACCAACGGGCCGTTTCTCACCGTGTTGATTCTGGGGCTCAGCGGGGCGGTCAGCGTCTCGTGGCTGCCGCTGCTGGCGCTCGTGCTGCCCATGCTGTTGGGCATGCTGCTCGGCAATCTCAGCCGATCGGCGGCTGCGTTTCTGGCGCCGGGCGTTTCGCTGACGCTGCCGTTCATCGGTTTTGCGCTCGGTGCGGGCATTGACCTGCGCCAGCTCTGGTTCGGCGGGGTTTCCGGCGTGCTGCTGGCGGCGGTGGCGCTGGTCGTTGGCGGCGGAATCGCGGCGCTGCTGGATCGCCTGCTCAACCGCGGCGACGGCTCGGCGGGCATTGCCGCGAGCGCGACCGGCGCAAACGCAATCGCCATTCCGGCTGCCGTCGCGCTGGTCAACCCGGCCTGGCAGGCGGGCTCGGCAACGGCTGCGGCGCAGCTGAGTACCGCGGCGCTGATTGGCGCACTGCTCGTTCCGCCGCTGGCTCAGTGGCTGGCATACCGCGCCGAAAGAACGAAAAAAACCCCCGAACCCGGCGTCTGATGCAGGCATCGACTCCATTGATTCGGGAGTGTTTCTTTCTATATTCTACTAAGCAGCCTTTACGTAGGCCGAAGAGGAATGCGCAGGGCTGTTCTTTATTTTGCGCTCTGCGCGCCGCGGTTGCTCAGCACGCGCAGGTAGATGAACACACCCGCGAGGCCGAGAATGATCAGCCCGGTCAGCACGGTGCTGACGGTCGAAAGCAGCTCGTAGCGGATGAACGGCAGCGCGTCGATCGAAAAATTCTGCGTGATTGTGGTTCCGGTTTCGAGGATGTTCTGCGTGAACATCGTGTTTTGCAGCATATTCACGCCCGCGTCGAGCAGCGCGAGCAGACCGCAGACAAGATATGACCGGCGCAGCAGCTTCTGCACGCGCGGCTGTTCGGCCTGCGGAATGTCGAAAAACTGATACATCTTGCCCTGACCCTTGATCGCCAGATACAGCAGGTATATGGCAACGATGAGCTGAAACGAATCTAAAAACATGGTGGACATATGGTATTCCTCTCACGCGCGTATTCTTTCGCGCGCTCTTTCTGAACGATCGACTCCGCTTGCATCATACACAATTCCGGCGGTTTCGTCAAAATGGACGGGGTTGGGAGGGGATGAAAGAGGAAGTCCCCTCCCGCATGCCGTCTTGTCAGACCAAAGGGAATCAGCGGCCGAGCCAGCCTCCGTCGACCGGCAGCGTGATTCCGTGGATGTAATCGGAAGCGGAACTGGCGAGGAAGATTGCCGTGCCGACAAGGTCGTCCGGCTTTCCCCAACGCCCGGCGGGGATGCGTGTGGTAATCTGCTCATTGCGCACGGGGTCGTTGATGAGCGCAGTGTTCATATCCGTGTCGATATAGCCCGGCGCGATGCAGTTTACGTTGACGTTGAGCTTTGCCCATTCGTTGGACAGGCTCTTGGTGAACTGCATCACCGCGCCCTTGCTCGCGGCGTAGGCCGGAACGCGCAGGCCGCCCTGAAACGAGAGCAGCGACGCGAAGTTGATGATCTTTCCGCCGCCGTGTTCAATCATGTGCCGCCCGAATTCGCGGCAGAGGATGAACACGCTCTTGGCGTTGACGTTGTTGACGAAGTCCCAGTCCTCGTCCGTAAAGTCGACGGAGTTGTTTCGCCGCTGCGCGCCCGCGTTGTTCACGAGGATGTCGACGCGCTTCCATTCGGTCAGAATGGTCGAAACGAGCGCGGGAATTCCCTCCGGCTCGGAGAGGTCGTAGGGGTAGGACTCCGCGCGGACGCCGTAGCCGCGGAGGCGCGCTAGGTCGCCTTCCGCCATGTTGCGCGCGATCAGAATCAGGTTTGCGCCCGCTTTGGCGTAGCCTTCCGCGAGGGCGAGGCCGATGCCGCGGCTCGCGCCGGTGATGACGGCGTTCTTTCCTTTTATATCAAACAGCATGTTTTTTCTCCTTAAAACCGGTACATGACCTTGATTGCGTCGGTCGGTGTGGTGAGCAGTTCGAAGCCCTTTGCCGCTTCTTTCGGTGGAAGCTCGTAGTTGATCAGCCGCTCATAGTCCGGCTCTTGCGCACTGAGGCGGGCGGCGATTTCGTAGTCCTTCTGCGTGTACACGCGGGTAAACTGAATCGAAAACTCCTTAAACATGCCCTTCTGGTAGTTCATCGACGGCGGTTTTTTGTAGCCCGCGATGATCTCGATGACCCCGCGAATCTTGACCACGTCCGGCAGGATCTCCGCAACGCTCTGGTGCCCCGCGCAGTCGAAGACGTAGTCGTATCCGTCCCCGTTTGTCTCCGTCAGCAGCTGTTCCAGCAGGTTCGGCCCGCTCTGGAGGCAATGGAAGCCGAGGCTCTGCGCAATTGCGAGGCGCACGGGATTTGGCTCGCAGATGGTGACGCTGCCCGCGCCGAAGCGGCGCAGTGTGATCGCGGTGGCGAGGCCGATGGCGCCCGCGCCGAAGACCAGCGTGCTATAGCCCGCGCGGAAGTTCGCCATGTGGAGTGCGTGCACCGCCACGGCGATGGGCTCGATGAACGCGCCGAGTTTTGCGGAAACGCCCTCTGGAACGGGAACGATCATGCCGATTGGCGCAATCGCGTACTCCGCCATGCCGCCGTCCCGGTCGATGCCGAGCAGGCGCAGCGTCTTGCAAACATGCGAATTGCCGCTGCGGCAGGGTTCACAGGTGCCGCAGGAGAGCAGGGGGTTTACGGTGACGAGCGTGCCCTTGGGCAGACCCGGAA
>CAZDXW010000038.1:0-29793 GCA_964509485.1 uncultured Christensenella sp. | reverse complement strand
CGCGCGTGCCGGATGCGCCCGCGATTGTCGCGAGCGGGCCGCTGACCTCCGATGCGCTAGCGGAGGATATTGCCCGCCTGACCGGCGAACCGCTGCATTTTTATGACGCGGCGGCGCCCATCGTTAC
This sequence comes from uncultured Christensenella sp., assembly GCA_964509485.1. GTDB lineage: Bacteria > Bacillota > Clostridia > Christensenellales > CAG-138 > UBA7703. Next base: position 29,666 of record CAZDXW010000038.1, on the reverse strand, counting down.
CAACGAGTCGCTAGATTTGAGCAAGGTCTACCGCGCGTCCCGATACGGGCGCGGGGACGATTATCTCAACTGCCCCATGACGAAGGACGAATACTTCGCGTTCTACCGCGCGTTGATCAGTGCCGAAACGGCCGAGCTGCATGCGTTCGAAACCCCGCGCGTGTTCGAGGGCTGCATGCCGGTGGAGGTCATGGCCAAGCGCGGGGAGATGACGCTCTGCTTCGGCCCGCTCAAACCCGTCGGGCTGGAGATTGACGGCAAGGAGCCGTTTGCCGTGGTACAGCTTCGGCAGGACGACAAGGATGGCAGGCTCTTTAACATCGTCGGGTTCCAGACAAACCTCAAGTTTGCCGAGCAGCGGCGCGTCTTTGGGCTGATTCCCGGCCTGGAGCAAGCGGAGTACGCGCGCTATGGCGTGATGCACCGAAACACGTTTCTGCAATCGCCAAAACTGCTGAGCTTCGACTTTCAGATGCGCGAGCGTCCCGGCCTGTACCTTGCGGGGCAGATGACGGGCGTCGAGGGCTATGTTGAGTCCGCCGCGAGTGGGCTGACGGCGGCGCTTTCCATGGCGCGGCGTCTTTCCGGCCAGCCGCCGGTCGACTTTTCGGCTAAGACCGCCATCGGATCGCTGGGGCACTATGTTGCCGAATACAACGGGGACGATTTTCAGCCGATGAACGTAACGTTTGGCATCATGGACCCGCTGAACGAGCGAATTCGAAAGAAAACGGAACGCTATGGCAAAATAGCGGAGCGCGCGCTCAGTATCGTGAAAGAAAAGACCGCTGTGGCTAAATTATGAGCAGTCGATAATAATCGTGAAAGAATTGAAAACGAATCTCTGAATGCGGGCGGATGCGCCCGCTTTGTGCTACTATGGTAAACAGGTAGAATCTACCTGCCCGCGAGATGAACGAACACAATCTGCTCGTCGTTTCGCGGTCGAACAAATAGGAGGATCACCCGCTTGGAACTCAGGGGTACAACGATACTGGCCGTTCAGAAGGACGGCAAAACGGCGGTTGCTGGAGATGGACAGGTGACGATGAGCGAATCCGTCGTCATGAAGGCAACGGCAAAAAAGGTGAAACGGCTCTACCACGATCAAGTCGTGGTCGGGTTTGCAGGATCGGTTGCGGACGCGTTTTCGCTCTGCGAACGGTTTGAAAAGAAGCTGGAACAGTTTTCCGGAAATCTGACCCGCGCGGCGGTTTCGCTCGCGCAGGATTGGAGAAGCGACAAGGTAATGCATAAGCTCGAAGCGCTGCTGATTGCGGCGAACAAGGACGAGCTTTTGATCATCTCCGGCACGGGCGAGGTCATCGACCCGGACGACGGCATTGCGGCCATCGGCTCGGGCGGCATGTATGCGCTCGCGGCGGCAAAGGCGCTCAAGGCGAACACGGATCTTTCCGCGAAGGAAATCGCCGAGCGCGCGCTTCGCATCGCGGGGGATATCTGCGTGTTTACAAACGGAAACATCACCGTTGAGGAGGTTTGAGCGCGATGCAATTAACACCAAGAGAAATCGTAGAAGCGCTGGATAAATACATCATCGGCCAAGATCGCGCCAAGCGCGCGGTCGCCGTTGCGTTACGTAACCGCTACCGCCGGAGTTGCCTTTCCGAGGAACTTCGCGAGGAGATTACACCGAAGAACATCATCATGATTGGGCCGACGGGCGTTGGTAAAACCGAAATCGCCCGCCGCCTTGCAAAGCTCGTGGACGCGCCGTTCATCAAGGTGGAGGCCACGAAGTACACCGAGGTCGGCTATGTTGGCCGCGACGTGGAGAGCATGGTTCGCGACCTCGTGGACGCGGCGATTCGCATCAGCATGAATCGCAAGATGGAAGAGGTGCGACTCGTTGCGGAGACCGCCGCCGAACAGAACCTCGTCGATCTGCTGCTGCCGGGCGCCAAGCGCCGCGAGCACAAGCAGCAAAACGCATTGCAGATGCTGCTTGGCGCGGGTCAGCCACAGGCGAGCGAGCCGGAACCCACGGAAGAGGAAAAGGCGAAGCGCTACAGCGAACGCGAGCGTGTGCTCGCGGAACTGCGCGCGGGCAGGCTCGAAAACGAGATGGTCGAGATTGAGGTCGAGGAACAGGGCGGAAAGAACGACGCCATGTTTGCCGCTGGCATTGACCTGAACATTGGCGAAATGTTTGGCGACCTGCTGCCCAAGAAGACGAAGAAGCGCAAGCTGCCCGTCAAGGAAGCGCGCCGCGTCGTCATTCAGCAGGAGAGCGAAAAGCGAATCGATATGGACGACGTGCACCGCGAAGCGTTGCAGCGCGCGGAGCAGGACGGCATTATCTTTATTGACGAAATCGACAAAATCGCGGGCGCAGAACGCATGGGCGGGCCGGACGTTTCCCGCGAAGGCGTTCAGCGGGACATATTGCCAATCGTGGAAGGCAGCGTCATCAGCACGAAATACGGTCCCGTTAAGACGGACTATATGCTCTTTATCGCGGCGGGCGCGTTCCACACGGCGAAGGTCAGCGACCTGATTCCGGAATTGCAGGGGCGCTTTCCAATTCGCGTGCGGCTGGACGACCTGACGCAGGACGACTTTGAGAAGATTCTGACCCAGCCGGAAAACGCCGTGACCAAGCAGTATACCGCGCTGCTCTCGGCAGACAAAGTGAAGCTCAGCTTTACGCCGGACGCGCTGCACGAAATCGCGAAGTATGCCTACGTGGCAAACGAGAACACGGAGAACATTGGCGCGCGGCGGCTGCATACCGTCATGGAGAACCTGCTCGACGACATCTCCTTTAACGCCAACGGGCAGCACCCGGAGATTGAACTCGTGATTGACGCCGAATACGTGGACGAACACATTGGCGACGAATACCACGAGGACGATATCCACAAGTACATTCTCTGAACGAAACGGAACGAACGACATTTGCAGAAACGACGCGGAGCAAACGCCGTACTCGGCTGCATACTGGCACTCTCCTGTCTTGGCTCCTTTGGCTGCGCAAATGCGGCGATTATGGAGCCAATGACGCTGGAGCGCGCAACGCCGAGCCCAGCGCCGGATGTTGTTTCCATTGAGGATGCTGCGAAAGCACCGGCGGAGTCCGGCAAGGAATACTCATTAACCGTGCTCTCGCCAAACGAAGGACTCTTGCAGGCGGACGGCACGATTCGAACGCAGAACGGCGAGATCATCAACCTGCTGCCGACCGCGGAAATACCGCCGACGCCGACGCTCTACTTAACGCCGACGCCGGTGCCGACCGCGCCGCCGCCCACGCCGACCCCGACGCCGAGTCCAACGCCGTCCCCAACGCCGGAGCCGACCGCGACGCCGCGCGCAACCACAAAGTCGACAACCACAACAAAAACGACGCCGAAGCCGACCGCAAAGCCGACCGCGAAACCAACGGCAACGCCCGCACCCGCGGAAACTGCCGCGCCGGATACGACGTTTACCATCACACCCGCGCCAACGGCGGTGCCAACCGCAACGCCGGTGCCGACCAATACGCCCGTACAAACCTCCTCGCAGGCCGTGCCAAACGTGAGCGGGCCATACAGTGGAGAGGACATTCTGCTTGCCGCCCGGGTCGCCTACTTTGAGTCGGGGCGCTCGGAGGACGGGTATCGCGCGGTGCTCTGCGTGGTGCTCAACCGCGTGGAGTCCAGTAAGTGGCCGAACAACGTCAACGACGTCGTTTACCAGAAAAGCCAATTCAGCGTTGTCAGCCGGAGCGATTTTCTGACGAAGACGATTCCGGACAGCGTAATTGGCTATGCCAACGACGTGTTCAACAACGGAAACCGCCTGCTGGCGACGAACGTGATATCCTTCCGCAGCGGTCAGACAGACAAGACCTGGGGAACGCGAACCTACGTCGGCACCTATGGCGGCAACGACTTTTACAGTTGAGTCGAAACCAGACAAACAGAAGCGTTACGGCGTTTGCCGTAAAAAATAACGATTGGTTGACAATCGAAAATAGCATATACTAAAGAGAGCGGCGTTGTGTTCAGCACAGCGCAGCTATTGCGCGGTGAGCGAAATTACTTACCGATGGAGACACAACGTTTCAGCGCGAAGCGCTGTAGATAAAATGGGATTTGGGATTCTACATGGGAAAGAGGAAATATGGCAAATAAACTGAAGATCATTCCGCTCGGTGGAGTGGGAGAGATCGGAAAGAACATGACCGTGCTCGAATACAACAACGATATCGTTGTTGTGGACTGCGGACTGATTTTTCCGGACGACGAGATGCCCGGAATCGACGTGGTCATTCCGGACATGCAATACTTGCAGGAGAACCGGCAGAAGCTGAAGGGCTTTTTGATTACGCACGGACACGAGGATCACATCGGCGCACTGCCCTACGCGCTCAAGGAGTTTAACGTTCCCGTCTACGGAACGGCGTTTACCATCGCGCTGGTCGAGCATAAGCTCGAAGAGGCGCGTGTTACAAGCAAATCTCTCGTCGTCGTGAAACCCGGCGACCACGTTGACCTCGGCTGCTTTAAGGTGGAGTTCATCAAAACCGGGCATTCCATCGCGGGCGCCGTCGCGCTGGCGATCAACACGCCGATTGGCACCGTGATTCACACGGGCGACTTTAAGGTGGACTTTACGCCCATCGACGGCGAGCCGATTGACATCAACCGCTTTGCATTCTACGGCTCGCGTGGCGTGCTCGCGCTCTTGAGCGACAGCACGAACATCGAGAGCCCCGGCTATACGCAGAGCGAACGGGAGATTGGCCCGACCTTTGAGCATTATTTTGCGCTCGCGGCCGGTCGAGTCATCGTCGCCTCGTTTGCCAGCAACGTCTATCGCATTCAGCAGGTCGCCGACTGCGCCGTTGCGCACGGGCGCGTGCTCTGCTTTCAGGGGCGCAGCATGGAGCAGGTCGTCCAAATCGCAAGCCGTCTAGGTTACCTGAAGATTCCGCCGGAGAGCATCGTAAAGGTCGAGCAGCTCAAGCGCTACCGCGATGACCAGATCTGCGTCGTCACGACCGGCAGCCAGGGCGAACCCATGAGCGGACTGTTCCGCATGGCAACCGCGACGCACCGGCTGAACATTGGCAAAGGCGATCTCGTGATCATCTCCGCGTCCGCCATACCGGGCAACGAACGGAGCGTGTCCCGCGTGATCAACCAGCTCTATCAAAAGGGCGCGCAGGTGATCTACAACCGCATGGCGGACGTGCACGTTTCCGGCCACGCCTGCCGCGAGGAACTGCGGCTCATGATGGAGCTCACGAAACCGCGCTTCTTCATTCCGGTGCACGGCGAGTACCGTCATCTCTTTATGCATGGCCGGCTGGCCGAGGAGATGGGCGTGCTGCCGGAGGACATCTTTGTTGCAGAATGCGGGGACGTGATTGAACTCACCGTGAAGAAAGGCCGCAAGGCCGAGAACGTGCCTTCCGGAAGCGTCATGGTGGACGGCATTGGCGACATCGACGACATCGTACTCAAGGATCGAAAGACGCTTTCGCAGGATGGACTGGTGGTTGCCGTGCTGACCATCGACTGCGAAACGGGGCGCCTTGTCGCTTCGCCGGAGATCATTTCGCGCGGGTTTGTCTACATGCGCGATTCTGAGGAATTGATTGCGGACACGAAGCTGATGCTCGCGAAGGAAGCCAGAAAATTCGAAGGCGCGGACCGCAGCGACTACTCAAACATCAAGAACGGAATCAAGAGTTCGCTCAAGACGTATCTGAAAAGCCGCACGAAGCGAACGCCAATGATTCTGCCGATTTTAGTTGAGATTTAACGGGAGTACGAATGGTTTACGACACGGCAAAACTGCTGGCAAACGAGCTGAAGAACAGCGTGGAATATCGCGAGTATGCCGCCGCGAAAGAGCGGGCAATGGAGAACGCGTCCACGCGCTCGCTGATTGAGGAATACAACCGCCTCCAGATTCTCGCGCAAGCGGCGATGATCGCCGGAGACCGCGGGGGCGAGTCGGTGCAAAAGCTCCAGAAGATCGGCGAACTGTTGCAGTTCGATCGCGACGCCTCGGCGTATCTGATGGCCGAGTTTCGGCTCAAGCGGATGCTGGGGGACGTATACAAGATTCTCGCCGAGGCGGTGGACGTTGACCTCGGCGCGCTGGAATCGTAACAAGACTCGACATGGAGAAGTAAGAAACAAGCATGGCTATCCACTCGGATCCGGAAAAAAGACTGACACGTCAGCAAAAGCGGATGCTTCGGCTCTGGCGGTCCCTGCGACCCGCAGTTGTGCTGGGCGTCAGCCTTGTGCTCGTATTTTTCATTGCGCGCGCGGGGGTAAACTACGTACTGTCGCACTACATTGAGCCGGTTGACCGCAACGACGCGACGCCCATTGAAGTAACGATTCCCACGTCCTCTTCGGCAAGCAGCATTGCGCGCATCCTCTACGGCGCGTGCGGCTATGACCAGGAGGGACTTATCACCAGCACTGCCGTGTTCAAGGTGTATGTCGACTTTGTCGGCAAGGCAAACAGCCTGCAGGCGGGCACCTATATCCTCAGCAAGAACATGAGCGTCAAGCAGATTGTCGAGGAGCTCTGTGAAGGAAATCCCCCGAAGGCGACGGTGAAGTTCACCATTCCGGAAGGCTATACCATCACGGGCATTGCAAAAGTGCTGATGGAAAAAGGACTGATCACGAACGAGAGTCAGCTCTATGACGCGACGAAAACGGGAGAGGCCTTTACAAACTTTGCGTTCATCAACGACGCGGCCATGACGCCAAACGCCGTTTCCCGCGGGTATTTGCTGGAGGGGTACCTCTTCCCGGATACCTACGAGGTTTATGCGGACGCGAGCGTGCAGACGATTCTCATCAAGATGCTCAACCGCTTTAACGACGTGTTTACGGACGAGTACCGCGCACGTGCGCAGGAGCTGGGCATGACGCTGGATCAGGTCGTTACGCTTGCTTCGCTGATTGAGCGCGAAGCGCAGGCGCCGGACGATTTTGCCAAGGTGTCCGCCGTGTTCCACAACCGCCTGAACTCCGACATGCCGCTGCAGAGCTGCGCGAGCCTTTCCTACGTGCTCGGTATCACGAAGTATACGTTTACGGATGCGGAGCGCGCCTCGGAATCGCTCTACAATACCTATAAATACAACGGTCTGCCGATCGGCCCCGTCAGCAATCCCGGCAAAGCGGCCATCGAGGCGGCGCTGTATCCCAACGAGCAGTATGTTTCGGAAGGGTATCTCTACTTCTGCAACCAGAATCCGGCGGAGACGCACGAGCTGATCTTTGCAAAGACCTATGAGGAACATCAGGAGAACGTGCGCAAGTTCCAGCAGTACTGGTAAGAAACTCTGAATTCAAACTCCGGCGGATCAATCCGCTGGAGTTTTGTTTGATGGGAGATTTACAACAATATAAGGATATATCACGAATCAATTTTCTCTATAGAGCGAAATAACATTGGATTGTGTTGCAAAGAATGGACTGTGTTAGTGAATCAATTTTGTTGAACACGGCCATAATCTATGGTAGAATAGCTCCGTATGAAACAGAGAATTGAAATGCTGCGCGAAATTCTTCGCGATTCTTCGCTGGACGCGGCGCTCGTCACGAGCGGCGTCAACATTCGTTACTACTCCGGCTTCACAAGTTCGGACGGCATGTTTCTGGTCACCCGGACTGCCGCCTATCTGGTGACTGATTTCCGCTATACGATTCAAGCCAAGGCGCAGACCAAGGGGCTTTCCCAGGTGGTCGAGGCGGCGTTTACCGAGCAGCAGACGCGCATTCGCGAATTCCTTCTCGCGGACGGTTGCAAGCGCGTTGCCTTCGAAGAGCAGGCGATGTCGGTTGGCGAGTTTGGCGCGTATCAGGCGATGCCGTTTGAGTGGGTTCCCTTCAGCGCGGAACTGACCAAGCCGAGACTCTATAAGTCCGACGAGGAAATCGAAAGCTTACAGCAGGCGCAGTGCATTGCGGACAAATCGTACCTCGAGTTCCTTGGCCGCGTTCGCGTTGGAATGACCGAGCTCGAAGCCGTAGCCGAGCTGAACTACGTCTGCATGAAGAACGGCAGCGAGGGACCTTCGTTTGATCCCATTATCGCCGGCGGACCGAACGGTGCCATGTGTCATGCGGTGCCCGGCACGCGCAAGCTGCAGAAGGGCGACCTCGTGGTTGTTGACTTTGGCTGCATGATCGACGGGTATCATTCCGACATGACGCGGACGTTCGCAATCGGCGAAATCGACGCGGAGAGCAAGAAGATTTACGAAATCGTCAAAACTGCGCAACAGATGGCACTGGACGCGCTCAAGATCGGCATTTCCGGTCGCGAACTGGATGCCGTTGCGCGCGATTATATTAAGAGCCGCGGCTACGGGGACAACTTTGGCCATGGTCTGGGACACGGCTTCGGGCTGGAGATTCACGAGCAGCCCCGCGCGTCGGTTGCCAGCGAGGACACGTTTACGAGCGGCATGACGATTACCATCGAGCCGGGCATCTACGTGGAAGGCAAATGCGGCGTTCGCATCGAGGACTGCTGCGTGGTGACGGAAAAAGGATACCACAACTTCGTTTCCGTCACGAAAGACCTCATTACGATCTGAAGAGAATTAAATTTATCAGTATATGTATGCTGATAATGACAGAATAAACTTAAGAGTATCAGGATAACGATCTGACCCAGAAATCAAAGTTTTCAGCATGTGTATGCTGATAATGACAGAATAAACTTAAGAGTATCAGAATAACGGAGGAAATATTGTATGATCAGCGCAGGCGAATTTCGTAAGGGCATGACCGTGGAAATTGACGGGTCGGTCTGGCAGATTTCGGACTTCCAGCACGTGAAACCCGGCAAAGGCGCGGCTTTCGTGCGCACTCGCCTCAAGAACGTGATGACGGGCGCAGTGCTCGAGCGCACGTTTAACCCGACGGATAAGTATCCGCCGGCGCATATTGAGACCAAGGAAATGCAGTACCTCTACGAAGACGGCGGCCTGTATTACTTTATGGACACGGAAAGCTACGAGCAGCTGCCCCTCAACCACGAGCAGGTGGAAGACGCCATCAACTTCATGATGGAAAACCAGAACGTGAAGGTTCGCTTCTTTAAGGGCGCGCCGTTCTCCGTGGAAGCGCCGAACTTTGTGGAACTGACCATTACGCATTCCGAACCCGGCGTGCGCGGCGACACCGCAACGGGCACCACGAAGCCCGCGACCCTGGAAACCGGCTACACGCTCAACGTTCCGCTGTTTGTCAACGAGGGAGACCGCATTCGCGTCGACACCCGCACGGGCGAGTACATGGAGCGCGTCTAACGAACGAAACCGTCATCGAACGGAACCGAAAGGAGAAATCCTATGAGCTTTATTTCAGAAAAGGTTGCCTATCTTGACGGATTGGCGGACGGCCTGAAACTCAAGGACGAAGGAACCGATAAGGTCCTGCGCGGCATTATCGAGACGCTCGGCGCAATTGCCGAGGCGCTGGAGGAGCAGGACGAGAGCATCGACGATCTCTCGGATTGCGTCGACGGCATCTACGACGAACTGGACGACATCGAGAGCGAGCTGGACGAGGAATACGACGGCGAGCTGGACGAGGACGGGTTCATCGAAGTCGTTTGCCCGCATTGCGGCGAAACGGTGTATTTTGACGAAGAGATGATCGACAGCGAGGACGGGCTGATCTGCCCGAACTGCAACGAGACCATCGAATTCGAGATTCCCGGAATCGATGGGAACGACGTCGACTGATTTTTTTCGCGGCACTGAGCTACCTGAACCCCGCCGGATTCGTTCCGGTCGGGGTTTTTTGCGCGCCGAATCGACCGAAAACAAGGAGTTTCTCCGTTTTCGGCGAATAACTACACGTAGATCGGAGGTGCGGCAATGACACAGGAAAACCCAAGGCAGTATTACGAGCGCATTCAGGCGGAAACGCTCTCGCCCTATGCTATGCTCTCGCAGAACACGCGCGGGCGCGAAACGCCCGTGGAACTCTGCCAGATTCGGACGGATTTTATCCGCGACCGGGACCGCATTCTCCACAGCAAGTCCTTTCGACGGCTCAAGCACAAAACGCAGGTGTTCCTCTCGCCGCAGGGCGACCATTACCGCACGCGGCTGACGCATACGCTGGAGGTCAGCCAGATAGCGCGGACGATCTCGCGCGCGCTGCGGCTCAACGAAGACCTGACGGAGGCAATCGCGTTGGGGCACGATCTGGGGCACACGCCGTTTGGGCACTCCGGCGAGGACGTGCTCGACGAGCTGCTTCCTGGCGGATTTGAGCACAACGTGCAGAGCCTTCGCGTCGTGGAAAAACTGGAAAACGACGGCGCGGGTCTCAACCTGACCTTCGAGGTACGGGACGGGATTCTCCACCATAAAAAAAACGGAACTCCCGCCACGCTGGAAGGTGCTGTTGTTTCGCTGGCGGATCGAATCGCCTACATCAACCACGACATTGACGACGCGATGCGCGCGGGCGTGCTTCAGGAAAGCGACCTGCCGCAGGAGTGCGTTCGGGTGCTCGGCAATCTGCACGGCAAGCGCATCAATACAATGATTCTAGACGTGGTGGAGCAGAGCTTCGGTAAACCGGTTGTGCGCATGAGCGAACCCGTCTACGCGCAGTTTGACGCACTGCGCGAATTCATGTTTGAACGCGTCTATCGAAACCCGATTGCCAAGAGCGAAGAGGACAAGGCCAAACGGATGATCCGCGAACTCTTTTCGTATTATCTCGAGCACATTGAGCTACTCACGGGCGAATATGCGAAGTACCTGGAAGAGGACGGCAAGGAACGCGCGGTTGCGGACTATATTGCGGGAATGACGGACAACTACGCGGTTTCGGAGTATATTCGAATCTTCGTGCCAAAGGCCTGGGTCGATCTCAAAACGTAAAATCTGCATTTGATTTGGTTTGCAGGCAGGAAACGGTGCAATCGGGTCGAATCCTATATAGGCCTGTTTGAACGGATCGAACGAATACGAGTGGAAAGGACGATGGAATGGCATTTCCGGAAAGCTGGCTGAACGAACTGCTGAGCAAAAACGATATTGTTGCCGTCGTCTCTTCCTACGTGGAACTAAAACCGAAGGGCAGGCGGCTCTGGGGCTTGTGCCCCGTGCACGGGGAAAAGACCGCCTCGTTCTCCGTTTCGCCGGAGCGCCAGCTCTATTATTGCTTCGGCTGCCACATTGGCGGCTCGGTGATTCAGTTCATCATGGACGTCGAGCATATGACGTTTCCAGAGGCAGTGGAGTTTTTAGCGAACCGCTCCGGCATGGCAATGCCCGAAGAGGTCAACGACGCGGCCATGCAGCGCGAGCGCGCCAAACGTGAGCGGCTGAGCGAGGCCTGCAAGATTGCCGCGCGGTTCTACATGGAAACGCTGCTGGGCGAGCAGGGCGCCGCCGGACGCGCGTACTTGAAAAAGCGCGGCATCACGAGCGATTCGGTCAAGCGCTTTGGCATCGGCTACGCACCGAGCGAATGGGAAGCGCTCAAGAACTACCTTGGCGAGAAGGGATTTTCGCCGGAGGAACTCGTGGAAGCGGGGCTGCTCGTGAAAAACGAGCAAAGCGGGCGCACCTACGACGCGTATCGAGGCCGGGTGATCTTTCCAATCATCAACGCAAGCGGCAGGGTGGTCGGTTTTGGCGCCCGCGTGCTAAACAACGAGGAAAAGCCGAAGTACATCAACACCGGCGACACGCTGCTGTATAACAAACGAAACAATCTCTACGGCCTAAATCAGCAAAAGAGCGGAAAGCTGGCCGATCTCGTGATGGTAGAAGGCTATACGGATGTGATCGGCCTCTACGAGGCGGGCGTCACAAACGCCGTAGCGAGCCTGGGAACGGCGTTAACGCAGCAGCAGGCCAGATTGCTCAAACGCTACGTCAGCACCGTGTACATCGCCTACGACGGCGACGCGGCGGGACAGAACGCAACCATTCGCGGGCTGGACATTCTGACGGCGGAGGGATTGAGCGTCCGCGTGATCGTGTTTCCAAACGAGCAGGACCCGGACGAGTTCGTCCGCCAGAACGGCAAGGAAGCCTTCGATCGGCTCAAGGAGAACGCGCTTTCGCTCAACGCCTTTAAGCTGGAGGCAATGGCGCGATCCTACGCGCTGGAACGCGAGGACGAGCGGGAACGCTACGCAACGGAAGCCTGCCGGTTTATCGCGACGCTCTCCCCGGTGGAACGGGATCGGTATTATCAGCAGCTCTCGTTTAAAACGGGATATTCGCTCGAAACGCTCAAGGCGCAAGGGGCGACAACGCGCCCGCCGGAGCCGTTTGCGAGCGTGGAACCGAAGCACGATCCGCCTCGAAAGATGCAGACCCGCGCGGCACCGCGCGAAGACGAGCGCTCGCGCGCGGAGAGCGCGCTGCTGTTTCACATGCTGCAATCGCGTGAGGCGGCGACGATGGTGCTGAAGGAAAGTCTGGAGAGCCGCTTTTCGGACGAGGGATTTCGAACGTTTGCGCTGGGGCTGCTGCAAGCCTACGAGCGGCAGGAAACGCCGAATGTACCACTGCTGATCGCGGGAATGGACAAGGCGAGCGCGGAGCGCGTCAGCGCCGCATTACGCGAGGAAGCCGCCTGTGAGGACCCGGCTAAGGCGGCGAAAGACTGCCTCTGCCGCATTGAACAATACGACCTGGCACAGAGAATTGAAGAAATCAAACGCAAGCTCGGCGAACCGGCGATACAGCCGGCGCAGCGGGCGGAATACTTAAGAGAGATGCAGATGCTGAATCTGCAGATGCGAGGGTTGAGATGAAAGGAGCTAACACCGTGGAGGGAAAAGAAGCACGCATGCAAAAGCTCAATGAGCTTTTCGAGGTGGGCAAACAGAAAGGCATGCTCTCCTACAAGGAAATCATGGACGCGCTGGAAGAGCTCGATCTGGATCAGGAACAGATTGAGAAGGTCTATGACCATCTGGAGGAGCTGAACATCGACGTCGTGGAAGACGTTGAAATGCCGGAGGACATCAATCAGGAGATTGCCGAGATTGAGTCCACGCTTGCCGCTGTCGAAGGCATCAACATCGACGACCCGGTGCGCATGTACCTCAAGGAGATCGGCAAGGTGCCGCTGCTGACGGCGAATCAGGAAGTGGAGATTGCTCAGCGCATGGCGGACGGCGATCCGGACGCGAAGCACCAGCTCGCGGAGGCGAACCTTCGCCTCGTCGTGTCCATTGCCAAGCGCTATGTCGGGCGCGGCATGCTGTTTCTGGATTTGATTCAGGAAGGCAATCTTGGTTTAATCAAGGCGGTCGAGAAGTTCGACTACCGCAAGGGCTATAAGTTCTCGACGTATGCAACCTGGTGGATTCGCCAGGCGATCACCCGCGCCATTGCCGATCAGGCGCGCACGATTCGCATTCCGGTGCACATGGTCGAGACGATCAACAAGCTCATCCGCGTGAATCGCCAGCTTGTGCAGGAATATGGACGCGACCCGCGACCGGACGAGATTGCCAAGGAGATGGGCATTTCGGAGGAGAAGGTGCGCGAGATCATCAAGATTGCGCAGGAGCCGGTTTCGCTCGAAACGCCGATTGGCGAGGAGGACGATTCGCACCTTGGCGACTTCATTCCGGACGACGACGCGCCCGCGCCCGCCGAAGCGGTTGCCGTCACGCTGCTCAAGGAGCAGCTCATGGACGTGCTCAACTCTTTGACCCCGCGCGAAGCGAAGGTGCTTCGCCTGCGTTACGGTCTGGACGACGGCAAGGCGCGCACGCTCGAAGAGGTCGGCAAGGAGTTTAACGTAACGCGCGAGCGCATCCGCCAGATTGAGGCCAAGGCGCTGCGCAAACTCCGGCATCCGAGCCGCAGCAAACGGCTCAAGGACTTCCTCGAATAAGAATGACGGAAAAGAGCTTACATGAGACATTACCGATTGATCGATCAAACTCCAATCAAAACCAAGCGCCTGCTGCTGACGCCGATGAACGAAAAGGAACTCACGCAGCGTATTTCGGAGGAAACGGACGATCTGGTTCGTAGCGCGTATATCGAAATGCGGCGTTGCGTTCAGTCCTATTATGATCAGGCGCTTTGGCACACCTACTGGCGGATGACCCTGCGCGAAACCAAGCAGACGGTCGGATACCTGGGCTTCCACGGCGAGCCAAAAGATCAAACGGTGGAGATGGGGTTCGACCTGCCGGAGGAATTCCGGGGTGAAGGATATGCCTCCGAGGCGACAAAGGCGCTCTGCGACTGGGCGTTTCTGACGGAGGGGGTGTACTTCGTTCGCGTGATGACGGCAAGCGGAAGCACGGCTTCCGAGCAGTACTTGAAGGACTTGAAGTTCTATCCCATCGAGTGTCCGATTGAGGGACACGCCTATTGGGAACTGGAACGTCCGGCAAGCGCTTGGGTTGCGGTGTATCTCTGCCTTGGCCTTGGCGTCGGACTCGCGCTGGGTTCCAGCTTCTTTAGCAGTCAAGCGGTGGGCATGACGATTGGCATGGCGACGGGCATTGCGCTCGGCGCGATAATGGATTCCAAGGATCGCGCAGCGCGAAAGCGCGTCAACGAGCCGAAAAAGCTCGACGATTCTAAACAAAAATCCAAATAGAAACAAATAACAACGGCGGCCAATTCGGCCGCCGTTGTTGCATGCTGCGTGGCGCAGTCAGGCTTCGGGCTGGGGGTACCGGTAGGTAAGCCCCTTATAGTTCTCCAGAACCACCTCGCGGTCGTCCTTTTTGAGTACATACTCGTATCCAATCGGAATCTTTCCGCCGCCGCCCGGCGCGTCGATGACGTATTTCGGCAGCGCGTAGCCGGAAATGTTGCCCGTGAGCTGGTGCATGATCTCGATTCCCGTTTCCACGCGCGTGCGAAAGTGGCCGATTCCGCAGCTCAAATCACACTGATAGAGGTAATATGGGCGAACGCGCATCTTCACGAGCCCCAGCAGAAGTTGCTTCATCGTCTCCGCGTTGTCGTTGATGCCTTTGAGCAGCACCGTTTGGTTCCCCAGCGGAATCCCTGCGTCTACAAGCGCTGCGCAGGCGCGCGCCGCCTCCGGCGTGAGTTCCCGCGGGTGGTTAAAATGCGTGTTGATCCAGATCGGATGATACTTTTTGAGCATATCCGTCAGTTCGCTTGTGATGCGCATGGGCAGTACGACGGGAACGCGCGTACCGATTCGAATGATCTCCACGTGGTCGATGGCGCGCAGCGCGGAGAGGATGCGCTCGAGTTTCGCGGTGCCCATCGTCAGCGGGTCGCCGCCGGAGATCAGCACATCGCGAATTTCCGCATGCGTGCGGATATAGGCAATCGCGTTTTGCAGCTCGCGCTCGGAAATTGCGCAGTCTTCCTCACCGACCACGCGGCGGCGCGTGCAGTGGCGGCAGTACATGGCGCACTGCATGGTCACGAGCAGCAGCACGCGATCCGGATAGCGATGCACCACGTGCGGGACGGGGCTATCCGCCATTTCACCGAGCGGGTCGGCCAGATCGTTCGCGTCCGGCTGCGTTTCGAGGATGGACGGAACGGCCTGCCTGCGAATCGGGTCGTTCGGGTCGTTTGGATCAATCAAAGAAGCATAGTACGGGGTAATTGCCATTCGAAACGCGCCAAGGCAGGTTTGAATGTCCGCCTGCTCCTGCTCTGTGAGCGGAAGCGTGCGGCTGAGCTGCTCGGCGGTCGTGATGCGGTTGGCAAACTGCCATTTCCAGTCGTTCCAGCGTTCTTCCATGCTGCATCACCACCCTGCTAGAGGCAGACGCCGCTGCGCGCGGCGCCGGCACGGAGTACGCTTCCGACAAGATCGTCATATTCCATGCCGCAGAACTCCGCGAGCATCGGGTAGTCGCTGTAGTGCGGCGCGAGGCCGGGCAGAGGATTGATCTCGATGAAATACAGCTTACCCGATTCGTCCAGCCGGAAGTCGACGCGCGCAAAGTCGCGGCAGCCGAGTGCCAGAAAGATCTTTTTCGATAGCTCGGTGATCTCGCGTTCCAGCTTGGGCGAGAGTTCTGCGGGGCAGCGGTAGGAAACGTACTTTGTGTACTCCTGCTTGACGGTATAGTTATATACGTGATACCCGGCGATGGGGGAGTCGTGGTAGAGAATCTCCATTGGTGGAAATACCGAAACACGCTCGCCATTGCCCAGCAGTCCGACGGTGAACTCGCGCCCGTGAATATACTCCTCAGCGAGCACAGAACCGCCGTAGAGCTCGTGCTGGCGCGTGACGAGCGATTTCAGCTCTCCGGCATGTTCGGCAATGCACACGTCCGCAATGCCCTTGCTGGAGCCTTCCGCGTTTGGTTTGACGATGACGGGAAACCGCAGCCCGGCGGTGCGAATCCGTGCGCCCGGCTCATACACACGGTAGCGCGGAGTGGGAATCCGGTAGGTCGCGAGCAGGCGCTTGGTCAGCGCCTTGTCGAGCGCAATGCAGAGCGTCGTTTCGTCCGAACCGCTATAGGGAATATCGAAAAGGGACAACAGGGCGGGTACCTGCGCTTCTCGCGCGCGCCCGCCGCGCCCCTCGGCAATGTTAAACACAAAATCGGGACGGTGCCTGCGGAGTTTCTCCGGCAGCTCCTCGTCCGCTTCCAGCAAAATTGTACGGCAGCCCTGGCGTTGCAGTGCCTGTTCGATGGCGAGAACGGTGTCCATGCTGTCGTATTCCGCCTGGTCGTCCGGCGCGGCGGAGCGGCTTCTTTCGGCGTGTTTTAGATTATAAACGACGCCGACCTGTATTGGCCCAAGGGGCACCTCTTCGGATTGATTTTCCACCTGTGATCACTTCTCTTTCCGCAAAAAAATATCGCATATAGAATGCTTCACGGCTGTTTTAACTCTTCTGAAATCGTTTGTCAACAGCGTAATTGTGACGTTTTACAGGTAAAAATTTCACATGTATTTTCACGCGAAAATTTGTTGTCAAAGTCTGGTTTTTTGGTATTTCTAATTCTGTGAATCAAAAAAAGCACTCGCCGAAACGAGTGCATTTTCTTGTTTTGAAATACCCGTTACGTCGGGTCGGAAGCGGTAGGGAAGGTGATGGTTACGGTGGTTCCGATGCCGAGCTTGCTCTCGAGTTGAACGGTCGCGCCGAGGGTTTCCGCGGCGTGCTTGACGATGGAAAGCCCAAGCCCCGTACCGCCAATCTGCTTGTTGCGGCTGCGGTCTACGCGGTAGAACCGCTCAAACACGCGCGACAGGTGCTCTTCCGGAATGCCGATTCCGGTGTCGGAGACGCTCAGCGTAACCATATGGCCGCTTGCGTGGAGGGATACGCCTACGCTGCCGTTGGTCGTGTTGTACTTGATCGCGTTGTCCACGAGGTTTTGAACGATCTCCTCCAGCATCTTCGGAATCCCGCGCACGCGCGCCGACTCCAGATTGGCCACGAGTGAAACGCCCGCCTTCTGCGCGAGAGGCTCAAGACGACGGCAGATGTCCTCGCAGATCGGCTTGAGGTCGACCGCCATCAGTTCGGGCAGGGATGTCTTTTCATCGAGCTGTGATAGCCGAATGATGTCGTCAATCAGGGACATGAGCGACTCCGCCTCGTCGTGAATCTTCGCGGCAAAACGCTTGGTGTCCTCCGGCTTGGCCACGCCGTCGCGCATGATCTCTGCATACCCCAAAATCGAGGTGAGCGGCGTTTTCAGCTCGTGGGAAACGTTCGCCGAGAACTCCTTGCGCATTTGTTCCGCCGCGGCGCGATCCGAAACGTCCAGCACGAGCAGTACGGTGCCCGCGGGTTGATCGTTGTCCAGTACGGTGTTCGCGAGAATCTGATAGGTGTTGGCGCCCTTGTTCAGTGTGGCAGAGCCGGAGCCTTCCTTTTTTGCCTGCTCCAGCGCCTGCTGCAGCGCAACGCTGCGGTTGAGCATGAGCACATGCGCGCCGAGCACGTGCTCCACGTCCGTACCGAAGGTGCGCGCGGCGCTGCCGTTGATGGCGATCATTCGGTCATTCGTATCCAAAAGAATCAAACCCTCACGCATGTTTTCGGCAACCGCGGTAAACTCACGCTGTTTTTCAGAGAGCGCACTCATGCGGCTGACGATCTCGCGGCGCTGGCGTTCCATACTGGTGAGTAGCGGGGCAAGCTCGTCGTACGTCACGTTGCCGAGCGGATTACTCATGTCCAGCGCGTTGATCGGCTGAACGATGGTCTTTGCGGCGTAGCGCGAGAAGAAGAGCGAGATCAGCGTAATCGTAAAGAGAATCAGCAGCATGGTCGGCAGCATGGAATCCAGCAGACCGATGACACTCTGCTGCGTGTCCGCCACGCGCAGAATGCGCCCGTCCGGTAGCTGTTTTGCATAATAGAAGTTTCGAATCAGCTGCGTCTCCGAAAAGCGGGAGCTGGTTCCGGTGCCTTCCTGCTGCGCGGCTATGACCTCCGGCCGGTCCGCGTGGTTCGGGAGCTTTGACACGTCGGATTTGGAATCGAATACCACCGATCCATCCGCGTTGATCAGCGTGAGGCGGTCGCTTGAAGGCAGGCTTCTCAGGTAAGTCTGCTCGTCCGTCGCGGAAAGAAGGCCGGTCTCCACATATTCGCATTCGACCGCGAGCTCGTCGAACACGAGCTTTTCAAACGCGCGGTACTGCGCAAAGAGAATCACCCCGCCAAGCAGCAGCGCCGCAATGAGCGAGGAAAGAAAAATGTTCCAGAAGATTCGCTGTCTCATAGATCACGCTCCCAAACAATCCGTTCGTTGCGGTTGAACCGTTCCGAGTTATTCCCCAAAGCGGTAGCCAACGCCACGGACGGTCTCAATGTATTTTCCGCTTTCGCCGAGCTTCGTGCGCAGCGTTTGCACATGCACGTCCACGGTGCGCGTTCCGCCCTCATAATCATAACCCCAAACGGTTTCGAGCAACTGCTCGCGCGTAAACGCGCGCCCCGCGCTCTCCATCAGCCGAACAAGCAGCGAAAACTCCTTATACGTCAGTTGAACGTTGGCGGTTCCAACCGTAACGGTATGCTTGGCGACGTCCACGGTCAGCTCACCGCAAACCAGGCGGTCGGAGCCGGTCTTCATGCCGCTGCGCCGAAGCAGCGCCTTCACCCGCGCAACCAGCTCCGCCATGCCAAAGGGCTTGGCGATGTAGTCGTCCGCGCCGAGGTCTAGCCCGGTGACCTTATCGTACTCGGCGGATTTTGCCGTGATCATCATCACCGGCAGCGACGCGGTGGAGGAGGCGGAGCGAATCTTTTTTAAGATGGTCAGTCCGTCCTCGCCGGGCAGCATGATGTCGAGCAGCACAAGGGAGGGCTTTTCCTCCTGCATGGCGGTGAAAAACGCAACGGAGTCGGAGAATCCGCGCGCGGAGAGTCCCGTTTGGTTGAGCGTGTACACAACCAGCTCGCGAATGTTCGCGTCGTCTTCAATGTAGTAAATCATATTTCGTCTCCTGTCGGCGAGAAACGCGTTATAGCTCGGCTCCTTTGTGCACGCCGGTAATGGAGAACTCGGCCCATTCCGCTATGTTCTGCGCGTGGTCGCCAATGCGTTCAAAGTATTTCGCAATCATCAGCAGGTCGATTGCCTGCTCGCCGTTTTCGGGATTACGGGCAATCAGGTCGATCAGTTCGCCTTTGATCGTGTCAAACAGGTCGTCGATGACGTCGTCCATTTCAATGATCTCGCGCGCGAGCGCAAGGTCCTTGTTGATGAACGCGTCGATGCTGCCGGAGACCATCCGAATGGAGGCTTCCGCCATCTGCGGCAGGTGCTCCAGCGACTTGATGTACGGCTTTCCGGCGAGGTAAATCACGATGCCGGAGATGTCCGAAGCCTGATCGCCAATGCGCTCCATATCCGTAATCATCTTCAATGCGGCGGAGATCAGCCGGAGATCCCGTGCGACGGGCTGCTGTTGCAGAAGAAGCTTGAGGCAGAGGGACTCGATGTCCCGCTCCTTCTGGTCGACTTCGCGGTCGAAGGTGATTGCGTGATTTGCCGCTTCGACGTCCTGCTTGATCAGCGCTTCGCTGGCGGCCTGAATTGCGTGCTCAATGAGCGCGCCCATTTCCAACAATTCGGTATTCAGCAGACGCAGCTGCTCTTCAAACGTAATACGCATTAACCAAACCTCCCGGTGATGTAATCTTCTGTGCGCTTGTCGCGCGGGACGCTAAAGAGTTTTTCGGTTGCGCCGTATTCAACGATCTCGCCCAGCAGGAAGAAGGCGGTGTTGTCCGAGATACGCGCGGCCTGCTGCATGTTGTGCGTTACGATGATTATAGTATACTTCTCGCGCAGCGTCACGCAGAGGTCCTCGATACGGCTGGTGGAGATGGGGTCCAGCGCGCTGGTCGGTTCGTCCATCAGAACGACCTCCGGTTCCACGGCGAGCGCGCGCGCAATGCAGAGCCGCTGCTGCTGTCCGCCGCTGAGACCCAGCGCGTCCTTCTTGAGACGATCCTTAAGCTCTTCCCAGATGGCTGCGTCGCGCAGGGACTGCTCAACGATGTCATCCAGCCGCGCCTTGCCGCGGACGCCGTGGGTGCGCGGGCCGAAGGCAACGTTGTCGTAAACGGTCATGGGGAAGGGGTTCGGCTTTTGAAACACCATGCCGACGCGCTTTCTCAGCGCCGTGGTGTCCATGCCGCCCTTGTAGATGTCCTGCCCGTCGAGCAGCACGTTTCCGGTGATTTTGCAGCCTTCCACGAGATCGTTCATGCGGTTGAGCGTACGCAACAGCGTGCTTTTTCCGCAGCCGCTGGGGCCGATGAACGCCGTGATCTGCCGCGCGGGAATCTGCAGCTCAACGTCCTTGAGCGCGTGCAGCTGCCCGTAATACAGATCTAGATTCGAAATGTCAAATTTGTTCATAGCGTATTACCTTCTGAAACGCGGTGAATGCGTTTGCTGTGTCCTTCCGGAGTATTCGCAACAATGTTGTTCATCTTTTTCTGCTGAACTTTCTGGCGAGCGAGGCCGACAGTGCGTTGATGCAGACGACGATTACGAGCAGCACCACCGCGGTCGCATAGGTCTGGTTGATGTAGAGACCTTCCTGCGAGAGCGCATACATGTGCACGCTGAGCGTGCGCGCTGAGTCCATGATGCCGGAGACGGTGTCCGATGCGGTGCCCGCCGTGTAGATAAGCGCCGCCGTTTCGCCGACGATGCGGCCAACGCCGAGGATGACGCCTGCGAGAATGCCGGGAATCGCGTCCGGCAGCACCACGCGAAACACCGTGCGCAGCCGCCCCGCGCCGAGTCCAAAGCTACCTTCGCGGAAACTGTCCGGAACGCTTATGAGCGCTTCTTCCGAGGTGCGCAGAACCACCGGCAGAATCATGATGGACAGCGTCAGCGCGCCGGAGAGCATGGAAAATCCAAGCTTGAGCGCGGTGACGAAGAACAGCATGCCGAACAGGCCGTATACGATAGAAGGAATGCCGGCGAGCGTCTCCGCGTTCATACGGACAACGCGTACCAGACGGCTGCCGCGATGCGCATACTCCACGAGGTAGATCGCCGCGAACACGCCGAGCGGAACCGCGATCAGGAGCGAGAGCAGCGTCATGAGAATCGTGTTGAGCAGCGCGGGCAGCAGGGACAGGTTCTCCGTGGTGTAGCGCCACTCAAACATCTTGAACGAGAGATTTGGCACGCCTTTTACGAGGATATAGCCAACCACGAACAGCAGCGCGCCAACGGTAATGAACGCCGCGAAATAAACCGCGAATCGAAGGAGAAAAGCAGAAATCTTCTGTCGTTTCATTGCTGCTTCCTCCGTTTCGTTAAGGAGAAGAGAAAGTTAATGATTAAAATGAAGATAAAGAGCACAACGCCCGTGGCAATCAACGCCTCGCGGTGCAGGTCCGCCGAATAGCCCATCTCCATGACGATGTTCGTCGTGAGCGTTCGAAGGCCCTTCATGATGCCCTGTGGCATGCGCGGCTGATTGCCGGCAACCATGATGACCGCCATCGCTTCGCCGATTGCCCGGCCGACGCCGAGGATCACGGCCGCCGTAACGCCGGATTTTGCCGCGGGCAGAATGATGGAGAAGACCGAGCGCTCATGGGTAGCGCCCAGCGCGAGCGCGCCTTCGTAATAGGACGATTCCACAGCGTTGAGCGAGCTTTCCGAAACCGTGATGATCGTTGGCAGAATCATAATCGCGAGCACAATGCTGGCCGCGAGCATGCTTCCGCGTCCGCCGAGCAGCGGAACGATGACCACGAGGCCGAAGAAGCCGTAGACGACCGAGGGGATACCCGCGAGCAGCTGAACCGCAGGTTTGATTGCTTTGACCATGCGTTTTGAAGCAAAGCGCGAGAGGAAGATTGCCGTTAAAACGCCGATCGGTACGCCGAGAACGAGCGCGCCGGCGGTCACGCAGAAGCTGCCAAGAATCATCGGCAGAATGCCGTAGATGTCGTTGCCAGGCTTCCAGACCGTGCCAAGCAGGAATTTGAACACGCCAATCTCAGCAATGGCAGGTACGCCGCTTACGAGGAGAAAAAACGTAATCAGCAGCACCGCCAGTATACTGACGCAGGCGGCGGCGAGAAAGAGTATTCTCGCCGCGCCTTCACGTACTTGGTTGTTTCGTCCCGCGGCGGTTTCACGCGCGAGGGATTGTTGTTTCATCATCCAAGTCGCTCCATGTTCTATTCGTTCTGATTACTGTACATCCGCCCAGTTGGTGGTTTCGCCGACGTAGATCGAGCGGACCTGCTCAGCGGTGAGGCCGACGATGGGGCTCGCGAGGTTCACGATGACCGCGATGCCGTCCGTGGCGATGACCGTGGAGGCTACGCCGCCTTCGATTTCGCTGTCCTTGAGGGCGCGGCTCGCCATGCCGATGTCGGCGGTGCCGTCGATGGCCATCTTTACGCCGGTGCTGGAGTCGCTCATCTGGATTTCGATTTCCGCGTTGGGGTTGACGGCGGCATAGGCCTCCTTCAGCTTTTCCATGACCGGGGTAACGGAGGAGCTGCCAGCCACAACGACCTTGCCCGCAACGGTGCTTCCGGCATACGCAGGAGCGTTGTCCATCGGGATGTAGTGGTTGTCCGCGACAACCGCCTGGCCTTCTGCGCTGAGGATGAAGTCGATGAACGCTTTGGCCGCTTCGGAGACTTCCGCCTTGGTGACGATGTTGAACGGGCGGGAGATCTTGTAGGCGCCGGACTTCACGTTGTCAACGGTCGCATCCGCGCCGTCGATCTGGAGGGCTTTCACGGTGTCGTTCAGGGAACCGAGGGAGATGTAACCGATGGCCGCATCGTTGCCCGCAACGGTCTGGAGAACAACGGAGGTGCTGTTGACGATTTCGGCGTCGAGGGTCGTGTAGTCGACCTTTTTGCCGTCCGCGTCTTTCTGTTCTACGCCGAAGAGCTCGATGAACGCGCCGCGCGTGCCGCTGCCGTCTTCACGGGAGACGACGACGATGTCCTTGTCAAAGGAAGCGGCGGGAGCCTCGGTGGCTGCCGCAGGGGCTTCGGTGGCTTCCACGGCGGAAGATTCGGTGGCTGCCGGGGCAGCGGGGGTGGCGGCGCAGGCTGCGAGGCCGACGACCATGAGCAGGGCAACTGCCAGTGCTACGACTTTTTTCATTTTGATCATTTCTCCTTTTTTGTTCTTTCTCATGACCCAAGCTTAAATGAGCAATGTTTGATCAAAATACCGGAAAGATCAAATGTTTGTAAAACCGTACCGGAGAAACATCAAGTACTGTTTTCAGTATATAATACGCGAATAAACTTTACAATAAGGCTGTAATCCCGCTTGATTTTTAAAATAGCACCCCATACGCCAATATCGCGCTGAAATCCCCGCTCGCTTGCATTCAGCGGCGCTTTCCGTTATAATACTTCGGTCAGCGGTTCCGGAAATCCGAACAAACAGTGCGGAATGCGCGGCGGAAATGGCGAGAACGAATGCGCACAAGCGATTTTTATTATGATTTACCAAAAGAACTGATCGCGCAGACGCCGATTGCGGATCGCGCTTCCTCTAGATTGCTGGTTTACAACCGCAATGATCGAAGCATCGAAGATTGCGTGTTTTCCGATATCACCCGGTTTCTGACGCCGAAGGATGTTCTGGTTCGAAACAACACCCGCGTGATTCCCGCGCGCCTGTTTGCACGGCGCGAGGACACCGGCGGGAACATGGAGTTTCTACTATTAAAGAGAATCGACGACAAGGTTTGGGAGTGCCTCGCACGCCCCGCGCGCAGAGCCGTTGCCGAGCGGGAGTACGCAGTTAACGACGAGCTTCGTATCCGCGTGCTTGGGGACACGGACGCGGAGGGCGGAAAGCGAATCGAGCTGCTCTACGACGGCATCTTCGAAGAGGTGCTCGACCGCGCGGGTCAGATGCCGCTGCCACCTTACATCACGGAGCGGCTTACGGACAAAACCCGCTATCAAACGGTCTATGCCGAGACGAACGGCTCCGCCGCCGCGCCGACCGCAGGGCTCCATTTTACGAAGGAGCTGCTCTCGACCATCTCAAACAGCGGAACGGACATTGTGGACGTGCTGCTGCACGTTGGACTGGGCACGTTTCGCCCCGTTGCGGAAGCGGACATTGAGAAACACGTGATGCATCAGGAATACTGCGAAATCTCCACTGACGCGGCGGCGCGCATCAACCGCGCGCGGCAAAACGGCGGACGCATCGTTGCCGTCGGCACAACAAGCTGCCGAACGCTGGAGAGCATGTCCGACGCGGGCGGCGTTGTTCACGCAGGGCAGGAGTGGACGGGCATCTACATCACGCCCGGCTACACGTTCAAAGCGGTAGACGCGCTGATTACGAACTTCCATTTGCCGGAGTCGACGCTGTTGATGCTCGTGTCCGCGCAGATGGGTCGCGAGGAAGCGCTGCGCTGCTACGAGCACGCGATTGCCGAGCGATATCGCTTCTTCAGCTTTGGCGACGCCATGCTGATTCTGTAGCGCACCTAGAAGAAAAGAACGGGAGAATCCGAATTGGAACAACCGAAACCGTTTACCTTTGAATTAAAACACGTCTGCAAGCAGAGCGGCGCGCGCCTTGGCGTGCTCCACACGCCGCATGGCGACATAGACACGCCGATCTTCATGCCCGTTGGCACACAGGCGACGGTGAAGGCGATGACCCCGCGCGACCTGCTGGATGTCCACGCAAACATCATATTGGGCAACACCTATCATCTCTATCTGCGTCCCGGTCACAAGCTGGTCGAAGAGGCGGGCGGGCTGCATAAGTTCATGCACTGGGATCGCCCGATTCTAACGGACAGCGGCGGGTTTCAGGTGTTTTCGCTGGCCAAGATCAACGACATTCAGGAAAACGGCGTGCTGTTTCGCTCGCACATTGATGGAAGCAAACACTTCTTTACGCCGGAATCCGTCATGGAGATTGAGCAGTCGCTTGGCGCGGACATCGCCATGTGCTTCGACGAGTGCGCGCCGTATCCTTCCGACCGGGCGTATACGATCGCCGCGATGGAGCGGACGCACCGCTGGGCGGAACGCTGCAAGAACGCGCATACGCGCGAGGATCAGGCGCTGTTTGGCATCGTACAGGGTGGGATGTTCGGCGACCTGCGCATTGAAAGCGCGAAGACAATCACCGGCATGGACTTTCCCGGGTTCGGCATCGGCGGCTTGAGCGTCGGCGAGCCGAAGCAGGTGATGTATGACATGCTGGAGACCATGATGCCCTACATGCCGGAGCACAAGCCACGCTATCTGATGGGCGTCGGCAGTCCGGACTGCCTGCTCGAGGGCGTGCTGCGCGGAGTCGACATGTTCGACTGCGTGCTCCAGACCCGCGCGGGTCGAAACGGCATGGCGCTGACCCGGCACGGGCGCATGACGCTGAAAAACGCGAAGTACGAACACGATTTTACGCCGCTGGAAGAGGACTGCGACTGCTACTGCTGCCAGAACTTCACGCGCGCTTATTTGCGCCACCTCGGCAAGGAGAAGGAAATCCTCGGCGCGCAGCTCTTGACCATGCATAACCTGCGCTTCTCGCTCAAGCTGATGGAGGACGTCCGTCTTGCGATTGCGGAGGATCGTTTTGGCGATTTTGCGCGCGAACTGCTGGAGCAGGGTATTTACGATTGATTTTGAGGCGAATCTGATTTGAAGACGATGGTCTGCAAAACCGAACAGGAAACGGAGGCGCTGGGGCGTCGGCTGACGCGCCTGCTGCCCGTGCCGTCGTTCGTGGCGCTCTACGGCGGGCTCGGCGCGGGAAAGACCGCGCTGGTGCGCGGTATGGGCGCGGAGGCGGGCACGAGCGAGGTTCGCTCGCCAACGTTTACCATCGTGCATGAGTATGAAACGAATCCGCAGCTGATCCACTTTGACGCGTACCGCCTTGCGGACGCGGAGGAACTGCTGGCGATCGGGTTTGAGGAATATCTGACGCAGAACGCGATTCTCGTGCTGGAATGGGCGGAGCGCGTTCCGGAGGCATTGCCAAAGGAACGGTTGGAATTGCACCTGAATGGCAGCGGCGACGAGCCGCGCGAGATCGCGCTGA
Organism: uncultured Christensenella sp.; assembly: GCA_964509485.1. GTDB lineage: Bacteria > Bacillota > Clostridia > Christensenellales > CAG-138 > UBA7703. The sequence goes on along the minus strand of CAZDXW010000038.1, from coordinate 3,146 downwards.
TTCCATTTGGAGCGCGGTACGAAAGCGTGGTGAACGCGTTATGATGCTGCTTGCGGTAGACACAACCGCTGCCATCGCGACGGCGGCGCTGTTTCAAGACGGCGCATTGGTTGAAGAACGCGCGGCGGACGCGGACAAGAAGCACGCGGAAACCGTACTGCCGCTGATCGATGAACTGTTGGAAGCCAACAACGTTGTGATTGGCGACATCGATTTATTCGCCGTTGACATTGGCCCCGGCTCGTTCACGGGCGTTCGAATCGGCGTGAGCCTCGTCAATGCGCTGGCGTTTGCAACGGGCAAATCGATTGTTCCGGTCAATGCGCTGCTGGCGCTCGCCACCGCTATCGACGAAACGAGTCGCCCCGTTTGCACGCTGATTGACGCGCGAAACGGCAATGCCTACGCCGCGCTGTATCAGGCAGGGCAGGAAAGGATCGCACCGGAAGGCGTGGAACTCAACTCGTTTCTAACGCGGGTTCCGGCGGACGCGGTGTTCGTTGGGGACATTCATGTGAGCAATCCGGTCTATCCGCGCGCAAGCGACGTTGGATGCGCGGCGCTGCAGAGACTCGAAACTGCGCGGGATACGGCGGAGCCGCTGTATCTGCGCGCGTCGCAGGCGGAACGACTCAAAAGGCCCGGTGGGGAGGCGTAACGAATGGAACAGGAAATCATTCGGCCAATGACGCGAATGGACGTTCCACGCGTCCACGAGATTGAGTGCACGTGTTTTCGTTCGCCCTGGTCAAAACTCGCGCTATTGGGCGAACTGAAGAACGAGGTCGCCCACTACCTCGTACTAGAGGTAGATGGTGTGATTTGCGGCTACGGCGGCATGTGGCTGCTCTTTGAAGAGGCGCACGTAACGAACGTGGCGATCATGCCGGAGTATCGCCAGAAGGGGCGGGGCAGAAGGCTCATGCTTGAGATGATGGAGCACGCGGTCAAGCGCGGCGCGGAGAAGATGACGCTCGAAGTGCGCGAGGGCAACGCCGTTGCGCAGCACCTCTACGCGACGCTCGATTTCGAGCAGAACGGGTTTCGCCCACGGTATTATTCCGACACCGGCGAGGGCGCGCTGCTGCTCTGGAACAACGACATTCAGCACACGATCACAAAGAACGCAACAAGCGTTTGACGTGGTCCTGGTTTATAAAGAAGACAAAACAGACAGGGAGAAACAGAACACATGAAACCATACGAAGAATGGCAAAAACTGGTTGAGATGGAGCGCTCGCAGGCGGAACACGACGCCTTCTGGGAAGCGTATTTCGCCAAGGAAACGGAAGCCTACCGCGCAATCCTTCTGGAGAACACGGGCAAGCTTACCGGCACGCAGGCGGAGCTGGCCGACCGGTTTACGATGAGCGTTGCGGAGTTCGCGGGCTTTCTGGACGGCATTAACACGAGCCTGAAGAAGGAAGTCAACCTCGATAAACTCGGCGTGGATACCGCGCTAAAGCTGGAGATCGACTTTGAAAAGCTCTACTTCAATATGCACAAAGCCAAGGCAAACTGGCTCTACACGCTCAAGGAATGGGAACCGATTCTAAGCGAGGAACAGCGCAAGGAAATCGCCAAGGAGTACCGTCAGAGTACGATTTTTGTCCGCGAGGCGAAGGTTGGCCGCAACGATCCCTGCCCCTGCGGCAGTGGCAAGAAGTATAAGAACTGCTGCGGAAAGAACGCGTAAGGCGTTTCGGTTCCGCCCGCGGTGGCGTGATTCGGGGAGGGAAAAGCGGGCGATCTTTTTGTCAATTTTCATTGACATAAAGCATCCCCGCCGCTATAATTAATCTTCGGAACTCGCTTCCTGCGCCTGTAGCTCAGCAGGATAGAGCAACGGCCTTCTAAGCCGTAGGTCCCGGGTTCGAATCCCTGCAGGCGCGCCAAGTTGCACGACACCCCGGCGCGTATGGATTGCCAGGGTGTCGGGCAAGTTCCCTGTTTCGAGTGAAGGGTCGCCGCATGGAACCGACTTTTCAGGTATGGTGGGTATAGCTCAGTTGGTTAGAGTGCCTGGTTGTGGCCCAGGAGGTCGTGGGTTCGAGTCCCACTACTCACCCCATTTTACCGATTCAGCGTACTATGGGGTGTCGCCAAGCGGTAAGGCACCAGACTTTGACTCTGGCACTCGTAGGTTCAAATCCTGCCACCCCAGCCAAACTTTCATGATCCGTTAGCTCAGTTGGTAGAGCACCTGACTTTTAATCAGGTTGTCCGGAGTTCGACCCTCCGACGGATCACCATTTTTCTTTTTCCTGCCGAAGTTGACCTGTGTGCGGGTGTGGCGGAATTGGCAGACGCGCCAGATTTAGGTTCTGGTGCCGTAAGGCGTATGGGTTCAAGTCCCTTCGCCCGCACCAAACCTCAAAGTCGCGTATTCCTGCGGGAGTAGCTCATTTGGTAGAGCGCAGCCTTGCCAAGGCTGAGGTGGCGGGTTCGAGCCCCGTCTCCCGCTCCATTCATAAGTGGACAGAGCGTTGCCTGCTTATGAATGGAGATTTTCTTCTATAGCGATACCGAAAACGGAATATAAGCAGGTATAGTGTAGCGGTAACACATTAGCCTTCCAAGCTGAGATCACGGGTTCGAGTCCCGTTACCTGCTCCAAAACGCACGAAAGCAGACCAAGTGTCTGCTTTTTTGTTTCGTTTTCTCGTTTCTTTTATATAATGAATAGGGCATGGAGCCGCAAAGCCGGTTCATACCGAGCAATTCCGTTCAAGAAAACGATTGGGCGGTTGTAGTATCCTCTCGTTGGGTGGTGACAATGACGAACAATCCGGAAAAAACGATCGCCGTACGCCGCATGCAGGAGTACATCATGGCGCATCATCAGGATGAGATCACGCTGCCGGATCTGGCGAAAGCGGCGATGTATTCGCCGTGGCATGCGCTGCGCGCGTTCTCCGAACTGGTGGGCAAGACGCCGATGGAATACCTGCGGACGGTGCGGTTGTCCGAGGCGGCAAAGAAGCTAAGGGACACGAATCAGAGTGTGCTGGACGTGGCGCTCGAGGCTGCGTTTGGCTCGCACGAAGGGTTCACGAAGGCGTTTTCGCGCGAATTCGCCATCTCCCCGCAACGTTACCGCAAGGAAGCGCCGCCGATCCCGCTCTTTTGCTACTATCCGGTTCGTC
>CAZDXW010000037.1:22400-30383 GCA_964509485.1 uncultured Christensenella sp. | reverse complement strand
GCCGACGATGATGTTCATCTCCGAGGAGCCCTGGTCGATCATGCGGACGTTGACGCCCGCCTCGTAGAGCGCGCCAAACAGCCGCGCGGCCACGCCGAGGGAGCGAATCATGCCCTTGCCGACGGTCGCGACGAGCGCCATGTTGGAGTGAACCTCAATGCTCTGCGGCTCGCAGTCGTGCTGAATCTCGCGCAGCACTGCCTCGAGGTGCTCCTTGAGCTTGGCGTCCGATATAACGAGGCTCATGGTGTCAATTCCGCTCGGCACATGCTCAAACGAAATGTTGTAGCGATCCAATACGCGCAGCAGACGGTAGCCGAAGCCGACCTCGTTGTGCATGTTATCCTTGTAGACGCTGATGACGGTAAAGCCCTTGCGCCCGGCAACGCCCGTGAGCACGCCTTCGCGCTTGTAGTACTTCAGGTATGCGTCCGGAATGACCATCGTGCCCTCGTCTTCGGGACGGTTCGTATTTCGAACGTTAATCGGAATCTGCGCGCGGCGCACGGGAAAGATGGAATCCTCATGCAGCACGGTCGCGCCCATGTAGCTCAGCTCGCGCAGCTCGGAATACGTCACCACCGAGATCACCTTGGGGTTGTCGACGATGCGCGGGTCGGCCATCAGAAATCCGCTGACGTCCGTCCAGTTCTCGTAGACGTCCGCCTGCACGGCGCGGGCGACGATTGCGCCGGTAATGTCGCTGCCGCCGCGCGAAAAGGTCTTGATGCTGCCGTCGCGCTTGCGCCCGTAAAAGCCGGGGACGACGACATTCTGCGTCTCCGCGAGCTTCTGCGTCCACTTCTGCGTGGTCTCGTCGTCGTAGGTTCCGTCCGCATGGAAGCTCACGAGCTCCGCCGCGTCGTAAAAATCGAATCCCAAGAAATCCGCCAGCAGAAGGCCGCTGAGGTACTCGCCGCGGCTTGCGATATAGTCCTCGCTCGCGCCGGCGATGATGTTCTTCTTGATGGCGGAGAGCTCAGAAGCGATGTTGGTCTTCAGCCCAAGCTCGGTTTCAATGGCGACATAACGCTCCGCAATCTGGCTGTAGGTTTCGTCAAACGAAAGCCCGTTGGAGTTTTTCGCATAGCAAAGATACAGCAGGTCGGTGATCTTTTCGTCGCCGGGAAAGCGTTTGCCCGGCGCCGAAGGCACGACGTATTTGCGCGCCGGATCGGCCTGGATGATGTTTTTCACCTTCGTAAAGTTCTCTGCGTTGCAAAGGCTCGTTCCGCCAAATTTTACCGTCTTAACCGCCACTGAGATTCCCCCGTTCCTATTTTAGCGGGTGCGTTTTAAAAACGCTCGCCGCGAGATAACCTGTCTTGACCGTCGCCGCCTACTTGCGTTCCAGCGAGCGGCACTCGAGATAGTAGCGCTTCTCGTTTGCCTCGCCCATGGAGAAGGTCTTACGCGGCAGCGCGCCGTCGTAAATCACCGTGGAGAAGAACTCGCTCTTCTTCATGGCGGGCAGCAGAAAACCGATTGCCCCACCCTTGCGTGAGAGCTCCTTGACCACGTCCGCGCCGTGAATGTAGTCAATCTCCGTGCCGCAGACCTCTTTGATTGCTTCGTCCAACGCGGCTTGCAACGTGCCGACCGCGAGCTGCGACTTCGGGCAACTCACGATGAACGCGCCCTCGACCTCGCCCGTGATGAAAGGCAGCACATGCGTGTCCCCGCCCTGTGCACAGGGAAGCCGCCCCAGTTCCACCCGCGCGCACTCGTTCTGCGCCTTGAGGTGGCGATGGATTGTTTCAATCGCGCGGTTGCCGCTCATGCCAAACACGACGCGGTGGATCGGCTCAAAGACGATTCCGTCGTCATGCACGTTTTCCACTTCGACCAGCGCGTAGCGGGCGGGATGATCCGCGCGCTCGCTTTCCGGTAGCGTCGCTTTGACCTTTTCCCAGTTTGCCTTCGCGGTTGCGAAGCTGTGGTTTCCGTCGCCCATGGCAAAGAGCATCGGCGCGCGGTCGCCATACCGCTCGGAAAAGCGCTTTTCGTCCTTGAGCACGGCCAGCGCGCTCAATACGCCGCGAATATCGTCCTCGCCGTCCACGAGGTGGCCGGTGATGTGCCCGCCGTCGAGCATCAGTTCGGTGTCGTAAAGCTTCGTGAGCTTCGTCTTCTTCTCCGCGAGTGGCTCGATGACCGTTCGATCCGGGTCGTCAATCAGCACGAGGATATGCGGCAGCTCGATGGGCGCGCCCTCGCGAATTTTGAGCCGCGGCGGAATGCGGGAGACAATCGTCCCCTCCGTCGCGCGGATCAACGTGGTCGATCCCTTGGAGTAATCATATGCCTCGAGGTCGAGCGCGAGCACGAGTCCCGTGCGCGTGACCCCGCCGACGGTGCGCGTCACCAGCACAAACCCCTGCGACTTTTCTTCCAGCACGCCTTTGTCGAGGTATTCGCGCATATGCGCTTTGATGCTCTTGATGCGCTCCGCTTCGCCGGGCTTTTCCAGATACGCTTCCGGCAGAATCAGCTCCAGCGTCGACGGCGCTTTGCCGACGATTCGCTTGGCCTCCTCCCAGTATTCCGGCTGGGACGTGAACTGGTCGCAGGCGACGACCGCCCATTTGGAATAATCCGTGCCCTTCTTGGGCAGCAGGATGCGCGGCACCTGCACCGCGACATCGTTTTGGAATCGATCCTCCATAAAACCCTTCATCCTCCGTAAAGAAATCGAACCAACAGGCGTGTTCTTTTTTGCCGCTGCCCGGTCGCTCCTCCGAAAAACGGCACACACCCGCAGTTTTTTAGACGTATTGCGGGTATTATACCTTATATTTTTTTTGCTTTCAATAATATATATCGCAAATTCGGGTTTCTCGCAGTATATATTCGATATATCCGCATATTCGCACGAACATGCGATAGCCTAGGTTCTTGGTTCGCTCTCCGAGTATTCTCTCCACCGCAGTATGTTAAACTGCGGTTTTGCTCGCAGTCCCGTTTACTCCCGCCATAATGGCATACTCATACATCTCGGCCCGCCGCGCCCGCGGGAAAGCTCCGCAGAGGAGATTTCGTGGACGACGATGCCGTTGTCCCGCAGGATGCCGTTGGTCACGTAGTTTCGCGAGAACGCAATCACCTCGCCGGGTGCGATGGCCAGCGTGTTCGTTCCGTCGTTCCATTGCTCGCGCGCGGCGTCAATCGCGCTGCCCCCGCCGCACCGAATCAGCGTGACCGAGTCGAGCTCCAGCGCGTCCGCCAGCGTCTGCGCAAACGCGTACCGCTCCGGCTCAATCACGAGCTTGCCTGCCCGTTTCGTCAGAGAGAACGCGCGAATCACGGGCAGAATCGACGCATGAATCGTGAACTTGTCCCGGTCGACCATGGTCATCACCGTGTCGAGGTGCATGTATGACCGCGTTTTCGGAATGTCGACCGCGAGCACGCGGACAATGCCCGTGTCTTCCGAGATCAGCCGCTCGGCGAGCGCTTCCACCGCGTGCGGGTCCGTGCGCTGGGACACGCCGACGGCGACCACCCGCTCGGAGAGCACGAGCACATCCCCGCCCTCAATCGAAAACGGATCGTCACGCCGATGCAACACGGGCGTGTTTCGATACACGGGATGATTGGCAAATAAGTATTGTCCAAAGAGCGTTTCCCGCGCGCGAATGGGTGTTGCCATGCTCGAGAGGCAAACCCCGCCGCCCACCGTAAAGAGTGAATCGCGCGTGAAGTAGAGGTTCGGCATGGGATCGACGAAGAAGGGATATGCGTCGTCGATGTAGTCCACGAGGTGGTGCGGCTCCCGTCGGCCGAGTTCGCCTTTGCGAACGCCGCGCGCCATCGCGGAGAGCATCTCCGGCACCGGCAGACTCAGCAGGTAGTCGCGTACGGGCTGCTCCATGCCGCGCGCGCAGAGGCCGATCTCCGCAATAAAGTCCTCCACCATCTGCTGCTGCACACCGGAATCCGAAACCGCCTCGGCGACAAGGTCGAGCAGATAGCAGACCTCCACACCGGCGTTCTGGAGCGTTTTGGCAAACTCGTCGTGCTCCTCACGCGCATGCACCAGATAGGGGATATCCTCAAACAACTGTCGCGAGAGATACTGCGGCATCAGGTTTTCGAGTTCCTGCCCCGGGCGGTGCAGCAGCACGCGCCGGAGCTTTCCGACCTCGCTTTGTACGCGAATGGGTGAATCCATTTGTTTCCTCCGATTATGAACGTTGAATATACGTACTGTATAAACGACCTGAATTGAAGATTCTGCTCATTCAAATTGCAGATTGATCGGCATTTCTTAACGCATATGTTCATTCTATCAGGAATTTTATGCAGAATGTGTCTTTTCGCGAAATATATCTTTTCCACCTGCTTTGGGTAGAGAAAAAGCCGCGCTGACGCGCGGCTTTGTGATCGCTGCTTCTCTACTGAACGATTGAATCGAAATTGCTACAGCAACGTTGCTTCCCATCGTTCTTCCAACACCGGAGCGCCCCAATCGGCGTTCTCATGTGTCTCTGTAATCTGAAATCCATATTTCGCATACAGGTGCCTTGCCGCGTCGAGTTTGCTGAATGTCCAAAGGAACACTTTCCTGTATTGCTTCTCCCGGCAAAAGTCCAGTGCCGCTTCCATGAGCCGGTTGCCGCAGCCGGCTCCCCGAAGTTCCGGTTCGATCAGGAAGAATCGAAGCTGCGCAACGCCCTCTCCCGCATGCGCAACGGCAATGCAGCCGGAGGGAACGCCATTTGCCTCCAGCACATAGGCGCAGCTCTCTCCGGACGGAAGGCTGGATACCAACTGATTCACGGCGTCGGTCACATACGTCTTCCATACATCGGACGTAAGCCCATACTCCAGCTCGTAAAAGCGCAAATGCCGCGCAATCATATACTCCGCGTCCTGACCGGCGGCGCGAAACGGGCGGATCGAAATCGACACCGCCGACTGCGTCAATCGCCGCTTGATCAGCGACATGGCGGAAAGCACCTCGTCCTGTTCCGCCGGATTCAACGGCGCAAGGATGCCTTCCATCTGGCGGTCGGACTCCTCCATCAGGCGCTCCGCTTCCGCTTGGCCCCGTTGCGTCAGGCAAAGCAGAAACGCGCGCTTATCGTCGCGGCTGGATTGTTTGGATATTAAGCCGTCCTTCTGAAAGCGCTGAAGCATGCGGCTGAGGTAGCTTTTATCAACGTGCAGCTTCTCCGTTAAGGTGTTCGCTGTGCACGTTCCCAGCGTATAGAGTTCGTAAAGAATGCGGGCTTCCGCCAGAGAATACGCCGAGCGAAGGATGTGCTGATCCAGCAAACCGAGGATTCCCGTATAGAACCGGTTAAACTCCCGCATGTTTCGAATTCGCTCCAAATCGCTCTGCATCGCGCACCTCCGAATATTAGTTGATTTTGTCCACTAATAATAACGCGAATTAGTTGATTACGTCAACTATTTTCCATTTTGATCTGAACGAAATCGATAATGCGCGAAAAAGCCGCGCTTGCGCGCGGCATTGAAATTATCGTTCGTTTACCGGATAAAGTTGGTGATCACTCGCTCCTCGTCCTCCGGCGGCGGAAGCGTTTCCTTGCCCGCGTCAATGAGTTTGAGCAGCCAGGCCATCGCGCGGGCGCTCTTTCGCAGCGTCTGTTCGCCCTCGCCATCCCCTGCAACCTCGCCCTTGTCCATGCCGTATGCGAGCATCCAATACTGCGACGGGGGAATGACGACCTGCGCGAGGTTCAGGTAGTTGTTCAATTGATGGAGCACGTCCAAGCCGCCCGCGCGGCGGACAACCGCAACGCTCGTTGCAACCTTGTGCCGAAAGCCGGAGACGTTGGAACTCGAAAAGAACGCGCGATCCAGAAACGATTTCATTGCCCCCGGAATGCCGCCGTAATACGTCGGGCAGCCAAGCAGAAACCCGTCCGCCTGCCGCATCTTGAGGATCAGCTCGTTGGCAATGTCCTTTTGAAACACGCAAAGGTTTTGCTCCGAGTCCTCGCAATGGCCGCAGGCAATGCAGCCGTGAAACTCCCTTTGCCCAATCTGGACGGTTTCCGTTTCGATTCCCTGAAGCTCCAGTTCCTCCGTCATCCAGCCCAGTGCCTGCGCCGTGTTTCCGTTTGCGCGCGGGCTGCCGTTGATAGCGATCACCTTCATAAGGAGTTCTCCTTTCTGTCAGTCGAGCGGAAACGGCGAAAGCGCGTCCCCTTTCACCAGAAACGCCTCGCGCGCAAGCCGCGCCAGCGGCGTGTCGTGCAGGCTGTCCGAATAGAACTGTTCAATTTCCGCGTCCGGATAAAGTTCGCGCATGCGGCGCACCTTTTCCTCGCCGTGGCAGTTCAGCCCGTCGTATAGCCCCGTCTGCGGGTCCACGCGGGAAGCGAGAAACGCAAGCTCCAGCCGCCGCATCACCGGCTCAAGCAGAAACACCGGCGACGCGGAGATAATCAGATCGTCCGCCCGCTTCTGCGCAAAATACCAGCTTTTCAGGTTCTTGTCGTGCGTCAGCCAGAAGCGTTCCACTTCCTCCGTTACCTCCGGCACATGCCGCAGGTAGCGGTAGAAGCGCTCCTTTACGCGCGTTTTCTCCGCGATTCCCAGCACCATGGCCAGCATCCACGGCAGCGCGCCCACGGCGCTGAGCAGCGTGCGCGGGTATTTTACCGCGCAGTGGCGAAAAAAATCGACGCTCGAATCGCCGCGATAGATCGTGTTGTCAAAATCGTATACGTTCATCCGCACGATGTGCCCTCGCCTGGGTCGTTGAGTACGAGCTCCGGCACCTTCACCGGGTCGCCGGTAATGCAGGTTGCGCCCGCCGCGCGAATTTCTTCCACCGAGCGGAATCCCCAGTTGACGGAGACGCAGCGCATGCCCGCGTTATGCGCAAACTGCACGTCCACATCGGAATCGCCAACATAGACGGACTCCTCCGGCGTAAAGCCGAGAAAGTCCATTACGAAGTACAGCGAGTCCGGTGCGGGTTTGACGGCGAACTTCTCCGTTCGCCCGAGCACGAGCGAGAACATGCCGCTCGGATAGAGCTGGGAAGCGACCTTCACGGTGTCCGCATGCGGTTTGTTGGAGACGATGGCGAGCGTGACGCCCGCCTGTTTGATGCGTGTCAGCGCCTCAATCATGCCGTCGTACGGATGCGACTTGTCGAGGCTATGCTCCTTGTAACGCGCCGAATAGATGGGAAGTACTTTCTCCACCATGTCGATCCGTTCCGGCGGAACGGCATTTTCGCACATATAGTGAATGCTGTGTCCAACGATGGCGGCAACCCGCTCCTCGGTGAGCGTCGGCAGGCCGCATTCCTGCAGCGCGTAGTTCAGACTGTCGGTGATATCCTGTAGTGTGTTGACGAGGGTTCCGTCGAGATCAAAGACGCAGAGTTTTACCATGCTTGTTCCTATTTAACCTATCTTCTTTCCTGTGATTCGGGGTCTGCGGCGAATCCACCGCGTTTGCCCGTTATAAGCCCATTAAAATACCAAACTGCCCCAGCAGCACCAATAAGGTTCCAAAGATTGCGGCGCCCGGTTGCTTCTCCTTTTGAAACATGCGCGCAAAGAGCATGACAAAGAGAAACGAGAGAATGCCAATCGGCGCCAGCGCGCTCATCTCACCGCGACGCGAGGCGAAATACGTCGCGGCAAAACTGCCCGCAAAGAACACCGCCGCCAGAAAAATTGAAATCCACGCGCGCGGCTGAATGTAGACCAGCAGCTTTTGCTTTCCGCGCAGAAACACGAAGATCCAGAGGAACACGGCGGCAAACGCCGCGCGTCCCAGCAGGAACACCTGCGGGTCAAACGCTTCCCCCAGCATGCCGCGCTGAATCAGGTTTAGCCCCGTCGCCGTAAACACGGCGATCAGCGCGTAGACAAACCAAAGTTGACTTTGCAGCTGCTGGGTATTGCTTTCGATGAACACGACGCCGAGCAAAATCAGAATCATGCAGCAGATTTTCCAGAGCCCCATCGGCGCGCCAAAGAGAAAGTGCGACGC
>CAZDXW010000037.1:20702-22300 GCA_964509485.1 uncultured Christensenella sp. | reverse complement strand
CGCGGAGGGGTCCGCGCTCTTCGCGCCGCCGCGCATCCAGCTTGGCACGCCGCCGAGCAAGACCGTATTGCATACCGCCAGCGCAATCCAAATCAACAGATTGCGGATTGCCAATGGGTCCAAATCCATACTTGCCTCCATCCCTGTCGCATCGTATTGTATCATACCGCCGCGCGCGCGACAACCGCGCAAATGGGATGTTTTCGTTCGTCAAAGCAGGCGCTTTACCCGTTTTTCCGCACATGCACGGTGCGTGCCTTTTCTGCGACAAACGCATGTGCTATACTGAACGCGAACAGAACGATCTTCTCTTCTGGAGGCATATCGATATGTGCGATACCATCGGCGTTCTTCTGGAGCAATCCGCCCTCTTTGGAAAAAACAGCGACCGCAGCCCGAATGAACCGCAGGCGACGGAATATTATCCCGCGCGCGTCTGCAAGGAACGCGAGCTCGCGGCAACCTATCTTTCGATTCCGCAGGCGCTGGAAACGCGCGCCGTGCTGCTCTCCCGCCCAACCTGGATGTGGGGCGCGGAGATTGGCGTCAACGACGCAGGCGTGGCAATCGGCAACGAAGCGGTGTTCACCAAGGGCGGCTACGGCAAGCCCGCGCTGACGGGCATGGACCTGCTGCGCCTCGGACTGGAACGTTCCGAAAGCGCGGAGCAGGCGGTCAACGTCGTCATCCTGCTGTTGGAAACCTATGGGCAGGGCGGCAACTGCGGCTATGACCATAAATTCTTCTACGACAATTCGTTTTTAATCATGGACGCTAACAAGCTCTTTGTCCTCGAAACCTGCCAGAAGAGCTGGGTCGTCAAGTCCTACCCCCGGGCTTCCATCAGCAACCGCCTTTCGATTGGCGCGGACGGCGACCGCTACGGCGGCGGTGTCTGCGACTTTGCAAAAACGCACACCGATCCGCTCTTTACCTTCTTCTCCGGCTCGAAGATTCGGCAAGGTCAGAGCGGCTGCGCGCTTCCTACGCTGGAAAGCGAAGCGGACATGGCGCGCGCGCTGCGCACGCACGACGCGAACGTGCAAAACCCGTTTGCGCAGGGCTCGGTTTCTAGCTGCTGCATGCACTTTGGTGCGGCAGTTGGCGACCACACGACCGCGAGCATGATTGCCCGGCTGGGCGGCTCCGCGCCGATCGTGTATCTGACCGGCTCGTCGTTGCCCTGCGTTTCGCTCTACAAGCCCTATCGCTTTGGCAACCCCACGCACCCGCCCGTTTCCAACGCGGGCGACGGCGCTTCCGCCTCCTACTGGAACGATGCGGAGCAATACCGGCGCGCGCTGATTGGCAAAACCATTCCCGCCGAGTTCTACGCGGAGCGGGATGCGCTGGAAGCCAGCTGGCGAATGGACGTTTCGAACGACGCAAAATCGATGGACGAACTTTTGCAGCGCGCGATTCGGGAAGAGGCGGCGTTCTACGCGAAGTACGACCCAAAGAAAATGCCAAACGCGCCAACCGCCCGTGGATTTCGCAATCGCTGGACAAAGAAGAACGCCGCGTACTATACGCCGCGGCAGACGAGCGAGCGCTAGGGCATGGCGATTTCCCCCAGAACACTGCTGGAACAGGGCGTA
>CAZDXW010000037.1:17654-20602 GCA_964509485.1 uncultured Christensenella sp. | reverse complement strand
TGCTCGCGTTTCAAACCGCGCTGCAAACCCGCGCGCGCATGGATGCCGCCGCGAGCGCGGAGGAAGCCGAGCGGCTGCTGTTTGACATCCGCGTCGGCCCCGCACCGGTTCGTAAGTTCTATATGGACATGGGCGCGATGGTACTCAAGTACGTGGTCGAATCCGCCGCGGATCTATCTTTCTGGGAATACCTGGAGGCAAACATCTTTCGCCCGCTCGGCATGACGCGGACGTTTTGCGAGGTTCCGCAGGAGCTGCTCGGCGAAACGGTGAACTGCAACTACGAGCGGCGCATCGTAAATGGCGATTGTTGGCTGGACACCGCCTGCCCGCCGGGTACGGTGCACGACCCGAAGGCGCGCCTGCTCAACACGTCTCGCCCCGCCCCCTGCGGACACGCGGGACTGTTTTCCACCCTGCACGATATGACGCTTCTGGCGCGCGGGCTGCTCGAAGACGCGCTGCTTTCGCGCAAAACACTGCTCGAAATCGGCGTCAACCGCACGGGCGGCAAGCTGCCGGACGGCACGGATTCACAGTATATGGGCTACCTTTGCTACTCGAAGCAGCCGGATCAGACCTTCAGCGAGGTACCCGCGTACTTTGGCGAGCGAACGATTGCGCTCAACGGTTTTACGGGCAACCACTTTTCGGTCGACCCGGAGAAGAACCAGTTCATGATTCTGCTGGCAAACCGAATCCACAACCGCGCAACCACCGTCACCGGGCGCGCAAATCCGGAGGACAAGACGGAGTTTATCCGCTGGAACGACGGAAAGGACTACATCGTGTCCCAGAACTTCGTCTATACGAAGGACAAATTTCTAAAAAACCATATCGGAAATATATTGGCTTCCTATTCGTTAGGGATTTAACAAAAAAGCGCTTACGGCGCAATGGTAAAATGGACGAAAGAACAGCGCGCCGTAAGCGCGCTGTTCTTTGTATCAGCTGGACTATTTTACAGAAGGTACTTCTTTTTCCCATTCGGCGATAAATCGTTCGAGTTCATCCTTCATAACGGGAATCCGGCTTCCCACCTCGCCACATTGCAGGCATTTATCATTCTTAAAAGCCTGCGCATCGCATTTGTCCGCTACTTCCTGATCGCATCCATAGTTTCCGCATTTAGCACATCTGAAGATTGGGTTCTTACAGATGTGTGTGTTTTTGATTCCTTTGCATGTGGCAACGTTAGCCCTTTCCGTTTCGGTTAATTCGAAATGTCGCTTTTGATTCAGTTTGCCACCCCGAAGCCAATACTTGTTGTTATCAGAAACGATCGGCATACAAATCACTCCTCACATTGATGTTGGAAGGAATCTGTTACAGTTTCATTATACAACAAATAACGAATTTAATAAATTCTCCTGACCGATACTGTGTCGAGTTCCGCTGCATCTTCTTGGATCGATCGACGCTTTGGCGCGAGTATGCTATTCCGCACAATCCTCCGCGTTTCGTTCCGCAATGCGCTTCTGGGACGCACGCCGCTCGAAGAGCAGGTTCAGCGACAGCCCCAGCGCGACGAGCGAACCGCCAATAATGTTTTCCACCGAGAAGGAGCCTTCCAGCAGTGCGTCGATCAGCACGCCCGTAAACACCTGACCCACGAACATCAAGAGCGTAATGTAGAGCTGCGGAATCTTGACTGCCACCACGCTGCTGAGATACACCGTCGCAACGCCGATGGCCCCGCCAAGGTAAATCCACCAGTTCGGCGAGAGCGAAAACCCGCGATAAACCGGTTCCCCCGCGCTGAGCAGCAGAAACACGGGAATCGCGGTGACGAGCCCGCAAAAATAGTTGAAGAACGTGCTGATGTAAATGCTGGTGTTCTCCGCCAACCGCGCGTTGTAGGAGCGGGAAGCCACGAGCAGCACGCCGGAGAGCAGCACGGCGATTACCGGCAGCAGCGAGAACCCGCCGCCCATCATACACGCGATGCCGCCCGCAACAAGCAGCAGCCCCGGCAGCTGATAGAGCCGGAACGGATGCTTACGCATGCCCAAGAGGCCGAACTGGTCGACGAGCACGCCCGCGAGGCTCTGCCCGAACAGGCCGATGGCGAGAATGGCCGAAAGGCTGATTTTGCCGAACGCAAAGTTGACGCAGGCCGTGGTCACCACGCCAATGACTCCGCCGAGGTAGAGGTACCACGGCTGCGCCTTGGCAAACGGACGCTCCCGCCGCGCGAGAATGATTCCACCGATGAGCACGATGCCGACGATATGGATAATCACCGTCGCGGTGTACATGCCGTAGAGCGTGGTCAAGCCACCGTTGACGGCAATCATCACCGCGACGAGAATGCCAATGATCAGGGAAATCAAATAATACATGCGATCTACTCCGTGTTCTGTCGTGTGGTTCGCCCGGCGAGGCGGCAATTCCGGCACGCCGCGAATACCAACAACTAGAGTATAGGCGCGAAGCTTGACGCCGCATATGACATATGTCACACTGAGCGTAAGGAATTCCCGGAGGTCGACCATGCAGAAAACGAAATTGCCGCCGAACTATGCGCAAACGCTGACGGAATACGGGCTCAGCGGCATCGATCTCGGCAGCGCGGTGCTGCTGCAATACGAGCGCGGCGAGTGGTTCCTGCGCGAGGGGGACGCGATTGAGTACCTCTACCTCCTGCTTTCCGGCCGGGCAAAGGTCTGCAACAGTGAGGAAGGCGGACGGAATCTGCTGCTTTGCTACTATGTTTCAAAGGGCACGCTTGGGGACATCGAGCTGCTGATGGGGCGGTTGGAGGCGATTTCCTCCGTGCAGGCGGTCACGCCGGTCACGTGCATCGGCCTGCCGTTGAACGTCTACGCGCCGGTGCTGCTCGGCAACCTCTCGTTCGTGCTGCGGTTGAGTCAGGGACTCGCGGAAAAGCTCTACGAGAGCGTCTCCAACACCACGAGCATCATTCTGCGCCCGTTTGAGGCGCGGCT
>CAZDXW010000037.1:16267-17554 GCA_964509485.1 uncultured Christensenella sp. | reverse complement strand
TTTACCGGTTCGGCTTGACCGCGCGCGTGGCGACAAACGTTGGAATATGCAGCTCGTGCAGGCGACCGTATCCGTTGTAATCCTCAAACAAATGCGTCAGCACAAAGCCCGCCTTGAGTTGGCCGCCGACCTGCTCCTCAAACGTATGGGAAAACTGAATGCCGTCGTCGTTCTTCAGGCTCTCGGCATAGAGCGCCTCGTCGTTGAGCGGATCGTAGGGCAGGCCATGGATCAGCATCGTCTCGGTTTCGTCAAAGAGATAGTTGATGCCGTTGTCCAGCCCCGACAGCAGAACTCCGCCGGGACGCAGAATGCGATAGCACTCGCGCCAGACCGGCTCAACCTCGCGAATGTAGCAATTCGATACGGGGTGCACGATCACGTCGAACGCTTCGTCCGCAAATGGTAGCGGCTTCGACATATCTGCTCGGACGATCTCAATGTCGTAGCCCTCGCGCGCAGCGACCATCCGCTCAGTCTCAAGCTGGCGCTCGGAATAGTCCAGCACCGTACAGCGCGCCCCCGCCGCCGCAAACAGCGGCATCTGTTGGCCGCCGCCGCAGGCCAAGCCCAGCACGCTGAGCCCCTTGAGATTCGGGAACCAGTCCGCGGGCACGGGAATCGTCGGCGTCAGCACAATGCTCCAGTCGCCCTGTTTTGCCGCGAGATATTGTTCATGGGTGATGGGTCTTCCCCATTCCCAGTCGTTTTCGACCCAGCGGTCGATCGTCTTTGAATTAATCTCCGTATAAGATGGTTTCGTCATAACCTTATCCCTTTCATAAAGAAGCAAGTCTATTTGGGTTGCGCGTCCGGCTTTGTCCGGTGCAGTACCTTTCCCGCACCGCCAAGCAGGCAGAACACGCCGTATGCCGCGAGAATCATCAACAGCGGCATGCCAAAGTAGCGATAGCGGGACTGAATCTCGATCAACAGATGTACGCCCATCCAGCCCATCAGCACCCAGAGCAGCAAGTCTCCCGCGCTGCCGTGCCGACGGAAGAGCCCGCCAATCCAGGCAAACACAAACAGCAGCGCAACATAGAAGAAGTCCAGCAGCTTCGCCCCGGCGAGCCAGTTGTCGCGCGCCTGAATGGCTTCGCTTGGCGGCGCAGGCGAAACGGGGCAGACCTCCTCCGTCGCCCAGCCGAAGCTGCCGTCCGGCACCATCCACATGCGCATGAGTTTCGTATCAAACAGGCCGAACAGATCCGGCTGTTGCAGGCGCTTTTGAATCTCCTGTAGGCAAAACGCGTTTTGCTCGCTCTCCGGCTGCGCCCAGATCAT
>CAZDXW010000037.1:4489-16167 GCA_964509485.1 uncultured Christensenella sp. | reverse complement strand
GAATCTCCTGTAGGCAAAACGCGTTTTGCTCGCTCTCCGGCTGCGCCCAGATCATACCCCAGTCGCTCTCGGAATAGCCGCCCGTCGTCTCCTCATTCAGCCCGATGACGACCTTTGCCAGGTAGCTGGAGTTCACGGTGGCCGGGTCGCTCAGCCCCGCCGCGCGAAGACCAGCGTCCGTTCCAACGCGCAAGGCAAAGAACCCGACGCAGAACACCGCCCCCGCGAGCAGCAGGCGGAGAAATTCCTTGCGATTTCGCAAGGCGGCAAGCAGCAGCACGAGCCAGACAAAGCCCACCGCGACCAGCGTGGTCGCGGTGGACGGATGCGCGTAGTAGTTCAGCAGCAGCAGCACCCCGCTCACGAGCGAGTAGACCAGCGTTCGAACCGGCTTCACCTCGCTCAGCGCAAGATGCGCCAGCCAAAGCGCAAGCAGCGCAAAGAGCACCGCGAGATGCTGGTTGCTCACCACCTGCGAAAACACGATGTTCGCGGGATAAAACGCAAAGAGCAGTCCCGCCGCGGGCGCGCTCCCCTCGTCGAACCGGCGCGCGAGAAGGTAAGCCGCGACGCAGGAAAGCGACGCAATGACGCACTGCGTGAGCTGAAACGAGCGAACCGACGTTCCCGCGATCAGCATGAGCAAACCGTTGAGCACGCCGAGGCCGGAGAAACTCGAAATATGGTACTCCGCAGCCCGATTGGCGATCGCCGCGTAGTCGCCCTGCGTGAACGCAACGCCCATGTTGTAGTAATTCAAAAAATCGCTGGTCGGGGAATAGACGATATGGGCAAACGCAAAGTACCTTAGCCCCAGCGCGAGCACAAAGATCAGCGCGCCCCAGAACCAGGGCGAGCAGAACCCCTGCCGGTTCAGCCGTCGAATCAGCACCAGAAACACGACCGCCAGCACCAGATACCCCAGCAGCAGCCAGCCGAACATCGGCGTGGTCATCACCTGCTCGCGCAAAATGTAGGTAAAGTATTTGTAACGGACGATGACGTAACCAATGAACGCCAGAAACGCAATGGTGATAAAGAGCGAGGCCGCGCGTGCAATTCCGCGTTCCTCCCCGCGGGCAAAGAACAAACCACCCTGTTTCATGGCAACGATTCCTCCAATTTCCAGCTGCGTTTCGCCGTCTTCCTGTAGTATACCTATGGTGGCAGGACACGTCAATTTACTTTGAAAGAACCGGAATCAACGGGTTTGGCATGTCCGGCACATGAATTCATGGTATAATATCGTAAAACTCGCAGAAAACTTCTCGGAGGCTCACTTTGGAAACGAAGCTATCCTGGTTTCAAACCAAGCAGTTCCGGCTATTGCTGTTCGTGCTGATTCTTGCCGTGGGGATGCTGGTGCGGCTCGTCGGCCTTGGCGTCATGCCCGAAGGCGTGGAGCAGGACGAGGCGATGGCCGCCTATCAGGCGTACACGACCCTGACGGAGGGAATCGACCTGCACGGCTACCACAACCCCGTCTATTTCGAGGCCTGGGGCAACGGCATGAACGCGCTCGAAATCTACCTGATGATTCCGATGATTCAGCTCTTCGGGTTCACCGATTTCGCCATTCGCTTGCCGCAGGCGATTCTCGCATGTTTCAGCATTCCGGTGTTCTACCTGCTGCTCAAGCGAATCTTCGACCAGAAGACCGCGTTTCTCGGCATGTTCCTGCTCGCCATCAACCCCTGGCACATCATGATGAGCCGCTGGGCGCTGGAGTCCAACCTTGCCCCCGCGTTTCTGCTCTTCGGATTATACTGTTTCGTTCTCGCGCTCGAAAAACATCCCGCGTACTATCTGCTCTCGGCGTTCTTCTACGGGCTGAGCCTCTATACCTACGCGATTTTATGGGTCGTCGTGCCTATCGCGTTGTTGCTCCAAATTCTCTATGCGCTGATCACCAAGCGCGCGCGAATCACCTGGTACACGAGCGGGTTTGTGGTCATCTGCGGGCTGATGGCGCTGCCGCTGCTGCTGCTCGTCGTGGTCAATATGCACTACATTCCGGAGATCAAAACCGCGCTGTTCTCGATTCCGGAGCTTGGCAGCTGGCGAAGCAGAGACCTCTCTCTTGGCAACCTGACCAACCTTCAATCGTTTGTGCGCCTATTTACCATGCTGACCACGCAGAGCGAGGGAAATATTCGCGCCAGTTTTTCGCAGTTTGGTTTCTACTATCTGTTCTCCCTGCCGCTGATGCTGCTCGGCCTCGTTCGGGTGGTTCGGGATTGCTTCTCGCTCTGGAAGCGGCGTGTGCACACACTGGAAACCTACGTGCTGATTCAGCTCTTTGCCGCGCTAGTTGCTGCGCTGCTGCTCAACGGAATCAACGCCAACCGCGTCAACGCCCTGCACATTCCGCTGATTCTGCTTTGCGCCGTTGGCGTGCGCGAAATCTGCAATCTAAACTGGAAGCTCGCGGGGCAGGCGCTCGTTGCGCTCTACTGTGTGTGCTTTCTGGCGTTTACCGGATTTTACTTTGGCGAGGGTCAGACGCAGCTCTCCGGGTACTACCGCCCCGGCACCAAGGAAGCGATTGCCTACGCGCAGGAGCTGACGGACGACACCATCGTCTGCCGGATGCACGGGCGCTACTCAATTGTTCTCTACTACACAAAAATGCCGCTGGATCGCTACTTCTCCACCTTAAAAATACAGGAAGATAATCCCCCGGAACCAGCTTCCATCGACCAGTTCGTGTTTGAAAACAACGAAGCGTCCACGGTTGGGTCCGACGTGTATATCGTTGAGGACGATCATCTCGCGCCCTACGTGGCGGCGGGGTGTACGATTCAGTCGTTCGGGCGCATGGCCGTCGCCTATCTGCCGGAAGCGGTCAACGGGGAATAACGCCGCTTTGTGCGCTTGTCACCTTGGCATCCGGCGCGTTTGTTGCGTTTTCGGGCAAAATTCGATATACTAAATAGTACTTTTCGTTATCACTGGAGGGTTTTCGAATGCAATCGGATATCGCAATCATCGGCGGCGGCCCCGCCGGTCTGTCGGCCGGCCTGTATGCCGCGCGCGGCGGCGCAAGCGTTACGCTCTACGAGGAGCTCTTTCCCGGCGGGCAGATTGCGAAAACCCCGCTTGTTGAGAACTATCCCGGCTTTCCGGACGGCGTGGTCGGCTACGAGGTCGGCTCGCTGATTCAGAAGCAGGCGGAAAAGTTCGGGCTCAAGGTGGAGTACGCGGGCGCGACGGGTCTTGTGCTCGACGGCCTGGTTAAGCAGATACTGCTGCCGGATCGCGTGGACACCGCGAAGACCGTGATCCTCTGCATGGGCGCGCACGCGCGTCCGCTGGGCATTCCGCGCGAGGACGAGCTCGTTGGCGCGGGCATCAGCTACTGCGCAACCTGCGACGGCGCGTTCTTTAAGGAAAAGGACGTTGCCATCGTCGGCGGCGGCGACACGGCAATTTCGGACGCGCTCTACCTCTCGCGCTTCTGCAAGAGCGTTACGGTGGTGCACCGCCGGGATGAGTTCCGCGCGGCCGCCGTGCTCGTCGATCTTGCGAAAACCGTACCGAACATTCACTTTGCGCTCTCCTGTGTTCCGCTTTCGCTCAAGGGCGAGAAGCAGGTGGAAGGCCTCGAAATTCTCGATAAAAAGACGTCTGTCGCGCGGATGCTGCCCGTCAGTGGCGTGTTCGTCGCGGTTGGCATACTGCCGCGTACGGAGCTGGTGAAAGACCTTGTCAAACTCAACGAAGCCGGCAGCATCGTGACCGACGAGTTCATGCGCACGAGCATCGCCGGCGTGTTCGCCGCGGGCGACATTCGCAACACGCCCCTTCGCCAGGTGATTACCGCCTGCTCGGACGGCGCGGTTGCCGCAACTACCGCGCTGGAGTATTGCGCCTGCCACGGTTGATTCCGCTTTGTTTGGGTTTCCGTTTTTCCAGGCGATGGCATCCACATAAGCCGAACGCGCAGAAAGGGTAGCGACGATTTTGAACCCATCCATTTTTCCGGAACCGATCCGGCAGCTTCCCGAGGCGGAGATTCCGCTCAGTGGGCTCACCGCGTATCTCTCGCAGGCGGAGGGGCATCAGATCCTCTTTATGGAGTTTTCCGAGGATGTGGACTTGCCGGAGCATGCCCACGAAAGCCAATGGGGCATTGTGCTGGAAGGCAAGATCGATCTCGTGATCGGCGGCGTGCCGCATACGTTTCAAAAGGGAGATCGCTATTTCATTCCGAAGTCGATCCCGCATTCCGGCAGGATTTACGCGGGGTATGCGGACATCACCTTTTTTGATCAGCCGGATCGCTACGGCGTAAAACAAACCGATTGACGGATCGTTTCTGCCCGAAACCGGGCACATTCGCATTGTTTCCCTACTCTCGCATTTGAAACAGAATTCTACTGACGATTGGAGTTTAAAACCCTATGGCCAGACTATTTGGAACGGACGGCATTCGCGGCATCGCGAACCGTGACCTCAGCTGCGAACTCGCCTACCAGATTGGCGCGGTCGGCGCATATGTGCTGACCAACGAAGTACACTCGCCGCGTATCCTGATCGGCATGGACACCCGCAAATCCGGGCCCATGCTCGGCGCCTCGCTCTCCGCGGGCATCTGCTCCGTCGGCGGGGACGTGCTGGACGTCGGCGTGCTGCCCACGCCCGCCATGGCCTACCTCGTTCGGCTCTACGAAGCGGACGCGGCGGTCATGATCTCTGCGAGCCACAATCCAATGGAATACAACGGCATCAAATGGTTCGACAAGAACGGCTTCAAACTTTCGGATGAAATCGAGGATCGCATTGAATCGCTGATCGCCAGCGGCGAGCCGATTCCCCGCCCGGAGGGAAAGGACGTCGGCCGCATCATCTCCGCCGTTCGCGCGAAGAAGGACTACTGCGACTATCTCGTGGAACAGTCCGAGTTTCGCTTTGAGGGACTTCGCATCGTGGTTGACTGCGCAAACGGCGCGACCTCGTTCATCGCCAAAGAGGTATTTGAGCGTCTGGGCGCGGAGGTCATCGCAAAATCCTGCGCGCCGGACGGCATCAACATCAACGACCACTGCGGCAGCACGCACCCCGAGCGCCTGCAGGAGATGGTCGTCAACTACGGCGCGGACCTCGGCTTTGCGTTCGACGGCGACGCGGATCGCCTGATTTCCTGCGACGAGTACGGCAACATCGTGGATGGCGACCAGGCGATGGGCATTCTCGCGCTCGCGCTGCATGCGCACGGCAAGCTCGAGAAGAACACGCTCGTGCTCACGATCATGAGCAACCTCGGCCTCAAGAACGCACTCAAGGACGCGGGCATCAACATTGTCGAAACCAAGGTTGGCGACCGCTACGTGCTCGAGAGCATGCTGCAAAACGGCTACACCATCGGCGGCGAGCAGAGCGGGCACATTATTCTGCTGAGTAAGAACACAACCGGCGACGGCATGATGAGCGCCATTGCGCTGCTCGGCGTCGTTGCGGAAACGAAAAAACGCCTCAGCAAGCTCGCGGCGCGGATTCCGCAGTTCCCGCAGGTGCTCGTCAACGTGACCGTGGACAACGAAAAGAAGGCGGACGCGCTCGCGGACGACGAGCTGCAAGCGCGCACGAAGGAAATTGAGACCAAGCTCGGCAAGAACGGGCGCGTGCTCATTCGCGCCTCCGGCACTGAACCGCTCGTGCGCATTATGCTCGAAGGGCAGGACGAGCAGGAGATTCTCGACCTCGCGCTGTCGCTCGCGCACATCATCGTTCGCAAGCACAACGGAAAGATTCGTGCCTGATGCTCACCCGCGCCGAAAAAACGGAAGCGCTCGCCCTCCTCGCGGCGACCTACCCAAACGCGAAGCCCGCGCTGGAGTTCTCTTCGCCGTTTGAGCTGCTGGTCGCGACCATTCTCTCCGCGCAGTGCACGGACGTGATGGTGAACCAATGCACACGGGTGCTGTTTCCCATTGCGAACACACCGGAGCAGTTCGCGGCGATGACGGAGGAAGAGCTCTTTCCCTACATCAAAAGCTGCGGGTTTTACCGCATGAAGGGCAAGCACATTCTGGAAACCGCGCGCATCCTCGTTGCCCAGTATGGCGGCGAGGTGCCCGCCGACCTGGACAAGCTGCAAACGCTGCCCGGCGTCGGACGAAAGACGGCAAACGTCGTCGGCAGCAACGCCTTTGGCATTCCCGCCATCGCGGTGGACACGCATGTGTTCCGCGTGAGCAACCGAATCGGGCTTGCGCACGCAAGCAACGTGGAAAAGACGGAGGAGCAGCTGCAAAAGGCCATTCCGCGGGAAGACTGGACGGCAGCGCACCACTGGCTGATCTATCACGGGCGGCAGGTTTGCGACGCGCGAAAACCGAAGTGCGAAATTTGCCCGTTGAGCCATCTTTGCGAGTACCGGCAGGCATCGCTGAAGGCTGATGTAAAGCCATCCGCAAAGAAATCGGCCACGAAATCCCCAAAATAGAAAGATTAGGTAAAATCATGCAATTTGTTGATCATGCGAAAATCGTCATTAAGGCCGGCAACGGCGGGGACGGTCACGCATCGTTCCATCGGGAAAAATATGTCGCGCAGGGTGGGCCGGACGGCGGCGACGGCGGACGCGGCGGGGACCTCGTGTTTTACGCCGATCCACACATGTCCACGCTGCTGGATTTCAAGTTCCAGCGCTTCTATCGCGCAGAAAACGGCGCACCGGGACAGGCCGCACTCAGCTCCGGCAAGAACGGCAAGCCGCTGGTCATCCACGTGCCCATTGGTACCGTCGTTCGGGATATCCAGAGCGGCGCCATCCTCGCGGACTTGAGCGAGGGCGAAAAGGAACGCGTCATTCTCCACGGCGGACGCGGCGGAAAAGGCAACGCGAAGTTCGCAACCTCGACGCGGCAGGCGCCACGCTTTGCCCAGCCCGGGCAGAAGACGCTGGAATACGAGGTTGAGCTGGAGCTCAAGTCGATTGCGGACGTCGGGCTCGTCGGGCTCCCCTCGGTCGGCAAATCGACCATTCTCTCCGTGCTCACCGCGGCGAAACCCAAGATCGCGGCGTATCATTTTACGACGCTCTCGCCGAACCTCGGCGTGGCCTCGCGGCACAACCGCTCGTTCGTGCTCGCGGACATCCCCGGCCTGATCGAGGGCGCGGCGGAAGGCGCTGGGCTCGGTCACGATTTTCTGCGGCACATCGAGCGCACGCGGATGCTCGTGCACGTAGTCGACATCTCCGGCAGTGAACTGCGCGATCCGATTGAGGATTACGAAAAGATCAACGACGAACTCAAGAAGTTTTCGCCGCTTCTGGCGGAGATTCCGCAGCTCGTCGCCGCAAATAAGACCGACCTGCCGGAGGCGGAGGAGAACCTCGCGAAATTCCGCAAGGCTTATCCCGACGTGGAGGTATTCCCGGTTTCGGCGGCGACCACGCAGGGATTCGAAGCGCTGCTCGACCGCGTGGTGCAGGTGCTCGATACGCTTCCGCCCGTGCTTCGTTACGAAGAGACGGATCTGGTCGAGGGTTCGGCCTACGAACCGGGCTTCCACATTACGCGCGGGGACGACGGAGTGTTCGAGGTCACCGGCGGGGACGTGGAAAAGCTGCTGGACACAACCGACCCGGACGACGAAATCTCCATGCGCCGCTTCCAGCAAATGCTCGTAAAAAACGGCATCATCGCGGCTCTGCGCGAGATGGGCGCGAAGGACGGCGACGGAATTCGCCTCGGCGAATGGGAATTCGACTTTATGGAATAGCGAACAAAGCCCGCCTCACGGCGGGCTTTTGCGTATCTGCATTTTCTCTACCACAGAATAGAAAGATTCAACAGAAAGGCGTTAATGAGTATGGACGACAACGCACGCGCCCAAATCACGATTGAAGCAAACATCCAAGCGACCCCGGAGCAGGTCTGGCAATGCTGGACGCTACCGGAACACATCACAAAATGGAACCAGGCGTCGGACGACTGGCATACGCCGCACGCCGAAAACGACCTGCGCGTCGGAGGCAGGTTCTCCAGCCGCATGGAGTCGAAGGACGGAAAATACGGCTTCGACTTCTGGGGCGTCTACGACTTGGTCGAGCCGTTCCATCGCCTCGACTATACGATTGGCGACGGTCGCGCCGTCCAAATCATGATGGAGCCGGTCGACGGCGGTACGTATGTCGTCGAGACGTTCGAGGCGGAAGGTGAGCACTCCGTTGAGTTGCAACGTCAAGGCTGGCAGGCAATTTTGGACAATTTCAAACGCTATGTAGAAAACCTATAATCCGCTTATAGCTCAGTCTGAATCAAGTGCCCGGCAATCTCAAACGCACGGATTCTTCTTATCGCGAGCGTATGCTGCGGCGTGCCCGGCGCGAACTTCGGCAATATCTTCTCCACGCGGGCGATCATGTTGGCATACGCGGCTTGCGCTTGAGCGAGTTCCTCGCTGCCAAACGTGAGCGTCTCCTGTCCCCCTTGCTCCCGCCGGATCAGCGCGAGGGCAATCTGAAACGCGCGGATGTTCCCCGCCGTCAGTCGGTATTGCGGTGATCCCTCTTTTAGCTTCAACAGCGCCTTTTCGCTCTTCATGAGCGCGGAAGAGATTGCCCGCGCGGCTTCACTCAAATCAACTTCGGAACAGAAAAACGACATGGATTCCTCCAGATATTCAATCATAAAAAGCGAAATGTGAGAAAGTCATAATCATTCTTCATAAAAAGATGTATCATCAAGTTATCAAACGATGGAGGTGCGCTATGAACATCGATTATCAAACCACAGCATATGCAACGGGCGGACGGGACGGACATGTCCACGTAGAAAATAGCCCGATCGATTTTGAAATGGCCCTGCCTGCCGGGCTGGGCGGAAAGAAGCTGGACGGAGCCAATCCGGAGCAGCTGTTTGCCGCTGGATACGCCGCTTGTTTTGGCAGCGCGCTGCAGCACGCAATCCGCGTGCGCCGGCTGAAGCTGCCCGCGCCAGATGTGCAGGCCACCGTGGGCATTGGCCGCAACGACGCCGGAAACTTCCAGCTGGAAGTGAATCTTCTCGCCATTGTCGATACCGACGACGCGGCGCTTGCCGAAGCCCTCACGCAGGAAGCACACCAGGTGTGTCCTTATTCCCACGCGACGCGCGGGAACATCACCGTGAATCTTTCGAGCCGCATAAGATAATATCCACTGAGCGCGTTTAAGGGGCTGTCCATGACTGGACAGCCCCTTTGTTTCGTTAGTGTTCTTCCGCGGCGAGCCTGCGCCCCATGAGCACGCCCATCACGGAGGCCATCATAAGCCCGCGTGTCCAGCCGCTCGAATCGCCCAGCGAGTAGAACCCGGCGATGTTCGTCGTAAAGGTGTTGTCCATCTTCACGCGGTTACTATAGAACTTCAACTCCGGCGAGTAGAGCAGCGTCTCCGCCGCGGCAAAGCCGGGCACGACCTGATCGACCGCCTGAATGAAGTTGATGATGTTCGTCATCGCGCGGTACGGCATGGCCGCGGTGATGTCCCCCGCAACCGCGTCCGGCAGGGTCGGCACCACGTTGGAGAACGAAAGCTCCTTTTGCCAGGTGCGCTTGCCGTCGAGAATGTCCCCGTAGCGCTGAACGAGAATGTGCCCAGCACCCAGCATGTTGGTCAGCTCGCCGACCTTCTGCGCATAGGCAATCGGCTGGTCAAACGGAACGTTGAAGTTATGCGAGCAGAGAATCGCGAGGTTCGTGTTCGGCGACTTCTTCTCTTTGTAGGAGTGCCCGTTGACGACGGCGAGGTCATTGTCGTAGTTCTCCTGACTCACGAACCCGCCGGGGTTCTGGCAGAAGGTGCGAACCTTGTTGCGAAACGGCTGCGGATAGCCGATGAGCTTGCTCTCGTAGAGCACTTCGTTGACGGTCTCCATGACCTCGTTGCGCACTTCCACGCGAACGCCAATGTCCACCGTGCCCGGCTGATGCGCAATGCCGTGCTCCGCGCAAAGGCTCTCCAGCCAATCCGCACCACGTCGCCCGGTCGCGACCACCACGTTCTTTGCGCGGATTTCGAACTCCTTCTTGCCGTCGTTGACGATGACGCCATGGCAGGCGCCGTCCTGGAAGATGAGGTTCTCGCAGGCATGCCCAAAGAGCATCTCCACACCTTCCTTGAGCAGGTATTGTTCGATGGCATAGTAGATGTCCTGCGCTTTTTCCGTGCCAAGGTGGCGAATCGGGCAATCGACAAGTTTCAGCCCCGCCCGAATTGCGCGGCGGCGAATCTCCTTGACCGCATCGTTGTTGCTGATGCCTTCAATGTGCTCGTCCGCGCCAAACTCGAGATAGATGGAGTCGGTATAATCAATCGTTTCCTGCGCGCGCTGCTCGCCAACGAGGCTCGGCAGATCGCCGCCCACCTCGTAGGAGAGCGAAAGCTTGCCGTCCGAAAACGCGCCTGCGCCGGAAAAGCCGGTTGTAATATGGCAATATGGTTTGCAGTTGACGCAGCGGCCCGTTACGCTTTTCGGGCAGCGGCGCTGCTCCACCGCGAGGCCTTTTTCCACGATGACGATCTTCTGTTTGCTGCCGCGCTTGCGCATTTCGAGTGCGGTAAAGATACCGGAAGGCCCGGCGCCAACGATTACAACGTCTGTTTGCATGTCGTCTCCTCCAGAGAAAGATTCTGCGTTTCCTACACCAACAAAGTATAATTTTATACCTGTTTACCGCTGTTTTGTCAATCGAAATCTGAAGTTTCAGCCTGTTACAGCCGGTTTTCCGCCTGAAACCGGTACGAAACGGATTCTCTCTTTTCAGTTACAACGGAACATGATATAATAATGTATCTTTGGATGGGAGCAAAACGATGCAACTCGAAGAGTTGGTAAGCCGAATCCGTCACGGAGACAAAAGCGCCATCAAGGAACTCGTTGCCACCTATGGCAACGCGGTCTACCAGCGCGCGTTTGAGCGCACGCAGGACAAAGAGTTAGCGCGGGAAGCCGCGCGCCAGACCTTCGGCCAGTTTGTCACCATCGTTCAACAGCAACAGGAAGAGGACGGTTGGTCGCTCTGGTTTGGGGACTTGATCGAGCGCAACATCTCCGCCTATTCGCAGATTGGCGTCGATATGCGGTATATCGAAAACGAGCTGGAGAATGAGCTCTATCAGCAGCCCGTCGCCTTCTCGCAGCAAGCCGCCTATTCGGAGCCTCCGGCCTATTCGCAGCCGCCCGTGCAGCAGAAGCCCGCGCAACCCGCCGCTTCCAGCGCAGGCAAACAACCCGCACCGCAGCCAGAGCCCGCGCGGGAGAAGAATCCCCGTTCGAGCAGCCGCTCCATTCGCGAAGAGGTGTTTGCGGATTCCGGTTCGGCGAAGGGACGCAAGCGTTCCGGGCAGGGATTTACGGTGTTTGTGCTGGTGCTGATCTGCCTGCTGCTCGTTTGGGTCGTCGCCGGCGTTGCGATGACGATGAAGTGGATTCCGTATTACGACCTTGGCTATTCCTGGTTCAACGCCTCGGTCTTCCGCCTGTTCTAGTACGATCTCGGCTTCTTCTGGTTTGACAACCCGCTGTTTCGACGGTTCGAATCACAAAATAAAACGATCGGATGTAAGTCCGGTCGTTTTTTTTGTTTTGGTCGTCTGCGTTTGTTGCTTTGCTATTTCTCTTCCGGCTTCTTCCGGTAGAGCACAAACTTGCGCCCGATGCACTGAATCACGTCCGCACCCAGCG
>CAZDXW010000037.1:0-4389 GCA_964509485.1 uncultured Christensenella sp. | reverse complement strand
TTCCGGTAGAGCACAAACTTGCGCCCGATGCACTGAATCACGTCCGCACCCAGCGTTTCGGCGAGTGAGTTTGCCGCTTCCTTTGCGCTCAGCGTGCTCGTTTCCAGTACGGCGAGCTTAATGAGCTCCCGCTTGGTCAGCGCTTCGTCCACGGTTTTGATTAAGTTGTCGCCAATGTCTTCCTTGCCAATCTGAATGATTGGCTTGAGGGTATTCGCTTCCTTGCGAAATACGGCGCGTTCCGCTCCGGTCATATGATCTATCCCCTTTCCCGCTTGGCGGGTTTGTATTGATTAAGCGCTTGATTATAACATGGCGGCGAAAAAAAAGCGAGAAGCGATGCACAAAAAAGGCTCCCGCTAGGACAGCGGGAGCCTTTGCGCGTAACCGTTTTTTGCTTAATACACCTTGCGCTTGACGTAGGTCGTGTGCAGGATGTGGTGCGCTTTGTGCGAGCCGGGCTTTTCGAGGTAGGTGTCGTAGAGCTCCTTGACGAAGGGATTCTCGTGGCTCTTGCGCAGCTTCATGTCCTTGTCCTGACCGTAGAGGCCCTGGGCGCGCTCGGCGCGCAGGTCGTGGAAGTTGCGAACCTCACCGGGCTGGTGCGGCTGACCGCCGCCGTTGACGCAGCCGCCGGGGCAGGCCATCACTTCGATGAAGTGGTAGTCCGCTTCGCCCTTGCGAACCATCTCCAGCAGCTGGAAGGCATTCTCCGTGCCGCTCGTGACCGCGACGCGCACCTTGGTGCCCGCGAGGTCATACTCCGCTTCCTTGCAGCCTTCGACGCCGCGAACGGCCGTGAAGTCCAGGTTGTCCAGCGGTTTGCCGGTCACGATTTCGGCCACGGTGCGCAGAGCGGCTTCCATCACGCCGCCGGTCGCGCCAAAGATATGGCCCGCACCGGACGCAACGCCCAGCATCGGATCGAAATCACCGTCCGGCAATTCCGTAAAGCGAATGCCCGCGCGCTTGATCATGTTGGCCAGCTCGCGCGTGGTCAGCGAAACGTCGATATCCGGAACGCCCGCGGCGGCTTCGTTGTCCCGCGTGCATTCGAACTTCTTTGCCGTGCAGGGCATAATCGACACAACGAACAGATCCTTGGGATCGATGCCCATCTTCTCGGCGTAGTAGGTCTTGACCAGCGCGCCGAACATCTGCTGCGGGCTCTTGCAGCTCGAGAGGTTGTCGATCATTTCCGGGAAGTAATATTCGCAGAACTTGACCCAACCCGGCGAGCAGGAGGTGATCAGCGGGAGCTTGCCGCCATTCTGCAGGCGGTTGAGCAGCTCGGTGCCCTCTTCCATAATCGTCACGTCCGCGGCGAAGTCCACGTCGAACACCTTATCGAAACCGAGGCGGCGCAGCGCGGAGGCCAGCTTGCCCTGAACGTTGGTGCCAATCGGCATGCCGAAGCATTCGCCGAGCTGAACGCGCACGGAGGGTGCGGGTGCGACGATGACATGCTTGCTCTTGTCCGCCAGCGCGTCCCAGACGATGTGCGTATCGTCCCGCTCGCAGAGCGCGCCCGTCGGGCAGACGGAGATGCACTGTCCGCAATGGATGCAACTGGTCTCGGCCAGCGGCAGATCGAAATGACTGCCAACGTGCGTGTCGAATCCGCGCTCGTTCGTGCCGATGACGGCGACGTGCTGGTTGTGCTTGCAGACCGCGACGCAACGGCGGCAGAGAATGCACTTGCTGTTGTCGCGAACGAGGTGCGGCGCACTGCGCTCATACTGGGGCTTGAGGTCCTCGCTGCCCATGTACTTGTACTGGTCCACGCCATACTCGCGGGAAAGCGACTGCAGTTCGCAGTCCCCGTTGCGATCGCAGCTGAGGCAATCCATGCGGTGGTTGCTCAAAATGAGCTCCAGCGTGGTCTTGCGCGCCGCGCGCAGATCCGGGGTGTTCGTTTGAATGTCCATGCCTTCCGCAACCTGCTGTACGCAAGCAGCCGCGTGGCCGCGCACGCCGGACGCCTGCACGAGGCAGACGCGGCAGGCCGCGATGGCGTTTACCTTCTTGAGATAGCACAACGTCGGAATGCGAACGCCCGCTACGTGCGCCGCCTCCAGAATGGTTGCGTTGGCGGGAACCTTTACTTCGATTCCGTTTACCTTTACCGTTACCTGATCCATGTTCCTGCCTCCTTACTTCTTGGAAATGGCGCCGAATTTGCAGTTTTCCATGCAGGCGCCGCACTTGATGCACTTACTCTGGTCGATGACATGCGGCTCTTTCACCTTGCCGGCGATGCAGCTCACAGGGCACTTTCTCGCGCAGAGGGTGCAACCGGTGCACTTGTTCGGGTCGATCTCGTAGCGCAGCAGCTTCTTGCAGACGCCCGCCGGGCAGCGCTTCTCAACCACGTGCGCAACGTATTCGTCGCGGAAATAACGCAGCGTCGAGAGCACGGGGTTCGGCGCGGTCTGGCCGAGGCCGCAAAGCGCGTTGTTCGTAATGTAGTGGCAGAGCTCTTCCATCTTGTCGAGGTCTTCGAGCGTGCCGTTGCCTTCGATGATCTTGTTGAGCATTTCCAGCAGGCGGCGCGTGCCGATGCGGCACGGCGTGCACTTGCCGCAGCTCTCGTCCACGGTGAATTCGAGGAAGAACCGCGCGATGTCCACCATGCAGTTGTCCTCGTCCATAACGATCAAACCGCCGCTGCCCATCATGGAGCCGATGGCCTTGAGGTTCTCGTAATCAATCGGCGTGTCGAGGTGCTGCGCGGGGATGCAGCCGCCCGAAGGACCGCCGGTCTGCGCGGCTTTGAACGCCTTGCCGTCCGGAATGCCGCCGCCGATTTCAAAGAGAATCTGGCGCAGCGTGGTGCCCATCGGGATTTCGACGAGACCGGTGTTGTTGATCTTGCCGCCGAGCGCAAAAACCTTCGTTCCCTTGGAGCAGTCGGTGCCCATGGAGGAGAACCACTCCGGCCCCTGGACGATGATCTGCGGAATGTTGGCAAGCGTTTCCACGTTGTTGATGATCGTGGGTTTCGCAAAGAGGCCCTTGACCGCCGGGAACGGGGGCTTGTTGCGCGGTTCGCCGCGGAAGCCCTCGATGCTGGTCATGAGCGCCGTTTCCTCGCCGCAGACGAACGCGCCCGCGCCAAGACGAATGTCGATGTCGAAGCTGAAGTTCGTGCCAAAGATGTTCTTGCCGAGCAGGCCGTATTCACGCGCCTGATCAATGGCGATCTTGAGACGCTTGACCGCGATGGGATACTCTGCACGAACGTAGATATAGCCGTGGGTTCCGCCGATAGCGTAGCCCGCGATGGCCATGGCTTCCAGCACCGCGTGGGGGTCGCCTTCCAACACGGAGCGATCCATGAACGCGCCGGGGTCGCCCTCGTCCGCGTTGCAGATGACGTATTTCTCGTCCGCCGCGTTGTTGGCGGCAAACTGCCATTTCGTGCCCGTCGGGAAGCCCGCGCCGCCGCGACCGCGAAGGCCGCTGGCCTTGACGAGGTCGATGACCTCCTGCGGTTTCATCTCGGTGAGCACCTTGCCCAGCGCAACGTAACCGTCGAGCGCAATGTACTCGTCGATCTGCTCGGGGTCGATGACTCCGCAGTTGCGCAGCGCAATGCGCATTTGCGATTTATAGAACGGCGTTTCGGAGAGCGAGGTTACGCCATGCGGCATATCCTCGGTCTTGGGATTGTAGACCAGGCGCTCAACGGGACGACCCTTGAGCAGGTGTTCGCTGACGATCTCCGTCACGTCTTCTTCGGTGACGCGGCTGTAGAACGTTCCCTCGGGGTAAACGATCATGATCGGGCCGAGCGCGCAGAGGCCGAAACAACCGGTCTGAACAACCTTGATCTCCTCGTCAAGTCCCTGACGCTTCAGTTCTTTTTCGAGGTGCTCGCGAATCGCGGGGCTTCCGCTGGACGTGCAGCCGGTTCCGCCGCAGACTAATACATGTGAACGAATCATGGTTCTTCCTCCCGTTATTTCTCGCCGATCGTGTATTCGTAAACGGGCGTGCCGCCCTTAATGTGCTCTTTGACCACCTGCTTGGCCTTATCGGGGGTCATCTTGACGTAGGTGACCTTTTCCTTGCCCGCTTCAAACACCTCGACGATGGGCTCGAGGCGGCAGATGCCGATGCACCCGGTCTGGGAGACCGTCGCGTGCTCGTTGAGACCCTGCTTTTCGACCTCTTCCACGAGCGTATTGAGAACGGGGCGCGCACCGGCCGCGATGCCGCAGGTCGCCATGCCGACGACGATGCGAATCTCGTTATGCCCTTCGCGCAGCGCAACCTTACCCTTCATCTTGTCGCGGATTTCTGCAAGTTCCTGCAATGATTTCATTTTCTTTGTTCCTTCCTCACTGTTGATTGATCCCGTAGTACTCTTCGCCGCAACCAGCTTTG
>CAZDXW010000036.1:0-30936 GCA_964509485.1 uncultured Christensenella sp. | reverse complement strand
ATCGACTACGAGGGTTTGACCGCCGCCGAACACCTGACGCTCGAAATTCAAAAGAGGAACCGCGAGCGGGAAACCATAACGCTCGAAAAGGACGACTACGAGCCGCTCGGATTGTCGTTTGCATCGAGCCTGATGAGCGCGATGCGCACCTGTAAAAACCATTGCGTGTTTTGCTTTATCGACCAGATGCCAAAGGGCGGTCGGTCGAGCCTGCACGTAAAGGACGACGACTGGCGCATGTCGTTCATCATGGGCAACTACGTGACCTTGACGAATCTGGACGAACGCGAGCTGGATCGCATTATCCGCCGCCGCGTCAGTCCGCTGTATGTATCGCTGCACGCGAGCGATCCTGAGGTGCGGCAGTTTATAATGAAGAATCCGAACGCGGGGAACATCGTCGATCAGCTCAAGCGACTGGCGGAGGCGGAACTGACGTTCCACCTGCAAATTGTGCTCTGCCCGGGCATCAACGACGGGGATGTGCTACGCCGCTCGATTGCGGACATGCTCGCGCTCTATCCTTATGCGCAGTCGCTGGCGGTTGTGCCCGTCGGGCTGACGCGCTATCGCGAAGGGCTCTATCCACTGCGTGTGTTCACCAAAGAAGAGGCAAACGCCATCATCGACGAGATCGAAGCCTTGCAGCAGCAGATCTGGAAGAAACACTGCACGCGGTTTGTCTTTCTGGCGGACGAGTGGTACACGATGACCGGACGAACCTTACCGCCCTACGAGGACTATGAGGATTTCGCGCAGATCGAAAACGGCGTTGGACTATTGCGACTGTTCGAAGGCGAGATGCTGGACGCACTGGAGGGTCGTTCTCCGCTGTCGGAGCCGAAGCGTTTTCTGATGGCGGGTGGCGTGTCCGCAGAGCCGTTCTTTCGGGAGTCCTACCAAAAGCTGGTTCCCTATGGGGTCACCATCGAAACGCGCGCCGTTCGAAACCGGTACTTCGGCGAGAACGTCACCGTCGGCGGACTCGTCACCGGCGGAGACCTGATCGATCAGCTCAAGGGCGAAAGCTTTGGCCGCGCGCTGTTGATTCCGCGGGCAATGCTCAAGGCGGATGAAGAGGTTTTCTTAGACGGGGTGACGAGAGAAGAAGCGGAAGCCGCACTGAACACCAGAATCATTCCGGTCGCCTCCGGTGAAGACCTCGTGGAAATTATTTATTCAGAATAGTGAAAAGAACCGTTTGACGGATTTCAATCAAACGGAATCGGTTGGGAGAAGTACATGAACAAACCATTGGTGGCAATCGTTGGTCGCCCGAACGTCGGAAAATCGACGCTCTTCAACCGCCTGATCGGGCGGCGCGTCGCGATTGTCGAAGATACGCCGGGCGTAACCCGCGACCGTATCTATCAGGACGCGGATTGGCTGAACTACTCGTTCACGCTGATCGACACCGGCGGCATTGAACCCGCAAACGAGGACATCATTGCCCAGCAGATGCGCCGCCAGGCGGAGCTTGCGATTGAGACGGCGGACGTTATCATCTTTCTCGTCGACGGACGCGAGGGAATGACCAGCGCGGATATGGACGTTGCGGAACTGCTTCGCCGCTCCAGCAAGCCCGTTGTGCTCGCCGTAAACAAGGTGGACTCCGCGAAATTTGAAGAGTCGATGTACGAGTTCTATTCGCTGGGTCTTGGAGACCCGATTACGATCTCTTCGGCGCAGGGTCTTGGACTGGGTGATCTATTAGACGAGGTCGTTCGCGATTTTCCGAAAGACATCGAAGAGGATGAAACCGAGCGCATCAACATTGCGGTCGTCGGCAAGCCGAACGTCGGTAAATCCAGCCTCGTCAACGTGCTGCTCGGCGAGGAGCGTACCATTGTCAGCGACATTCCGGGCACCACGCGGGATTCCATCGATACGCCGTTTGCCAGAAATGGTCGGCAGTACACCATCGTGGACACCGCTGGCATCCGCCGCAAGCGCAGCGTGGAGGACGAGAGCATTGAGCGCTACAGCGTCATCCGTTCGCTGTCGGCAATTCGCCGCGCGGACGTGGTGCTGATTGTCTGCGATGCAAGCCAGGGCCTGAGCGAGCAGGATGTCCGCATTGCGGGCTATGCGCACGAGGAAGGCAAGGCGAGCGTGCTCATCGTGAACAAGTGGGATTTAATCGAAAAAGACACCCACACGATGAACCGCTTTAAGAAGGACCTCGGCACCGACCTGTCCTTTATGAGCTATGTAGAGATGCTCTTTATCTCCGCCAAGAACGGTCAGCGCGTCAATAAGGTGCTGGATGCGGTGGACTCCGCCTACGAACAGAGCCGTCGCCGCGTTCCGACGGGACAGCTCAACGACATTGTCAGCGAGGCGGTGCAGATGAACGAGCCGCCCTCCGACAAGGGGCGCGTGCTCAAGATCTTTTACGCGACGCAGGCTTCCGTGCAGCCGCCGACGTTTATCATCTTTGTCAACGACGCGGAACTGCTGCACTTTTCCTATGAACGGTATCTGGAGAACTACTTTCGTAAATCCTTCGGCTTCGAAGGCACACCGATTCGACTGTTCTTCCGCAATCGAAAGAAGGACAACGAAGAATGACATTTTTCACAGGTCACTGGACGCTCCAACTTTGGACGGCTCTGGTTTGCGCGCTCGCGGGGTATCTGCTGGGCAACCTGCAAACCGCAATTATCGTCAGCCATGCGTATTATCACGACGACGTGCGTAAGTACGGCAGCGGCAACGCGGGCAGCACGAATATGGTTCGCGTGTTTGGCTACGGCCCGGGGGCAATCACGTTTGCGGGCGACTTCTTAAAGGCGTTTCTGGGCGTTTTGGCGGGACAGCTCGTCTGCGGAACAATCGGCGGGTACATCGCCGGATTGTTCGTCGTGGTTGGCCACTGCTGGCCGGTGTTTGCGGGCTTTCGCGGCGGAAAAGGTGTTGCGTCTTCCTACAGCGTCGCCATCTGGACGTTTCCGCTCGGCGCGCTGCTGGCGTTGGCCGTTGGGGGTGCGATTCTCGCCGTCAACAAGAAGATGTCGCTCATGTCGCTTGCAGCAATTCTACTGTTCTTTGTCGCGACGCTGGTCTTCCGGCTCGGCGATCTGCCGCTCGTGATTCTCGCCGCGCTGCTCACGGTGATCGTCTACGTTCGACACATTGAAAACATTCAGCGATTGATCCATCACGAGGAGCAGCGGCTCCGAAAAGAGGGCAAGTAACGAGAAAACAAACAAGGCGCTTCCATTGCGGAAGCGCCTTTTGCATACGGGCGATGTTTCGGTTAGCCGATCTTGAATTGCCGCTTGATTTCTTCGGCAGCGAGAATTGCGTTGACCGCGTCCACGCAGAACTCAATTCGTGTTTCACTCGTCGTGATCAGCCATACGTGGATGTTTGCTTTGCGAAGGACAGAGAAGAGCTGCGAAGCGACGCCGTGCTGCAGCGCCATGCCCGTGCCTTCCAGCGTGAACTTGGTCAGGTCGCCGCGCGCGCGAATGGTGCAGCCATAGCCGTTTCGCGTGAGCTCGTTGAGCGCGTTCATCGCCTCCGTCAGGTCGGTTTCGTTGAGCGAGAACCCGATGCTCAGGCTCTGTTCGTCCGGCTCGGAGCAGGCGATCATGTCGACGAATACGCCGCGCTCAGCAATTGCGTCGAACACGCGGGAAGCAAACGCGTC
Organism: uncultured Christensenella sp.; assembly: GCA_964509485.1. GTDB lineage: Bacteria > Bacillota > Clostridia > Christensenellales > CAG-138 > UBA7703. Next base: position 27,281 of record CAZDXW010000036.1, on the reverse strand, counting down.
CTCCTTGGCAAACGAGCGGACAACGACCACCGCTTGATCTTCCAGCGAGATGAGGCGGGATGCCGCGTCGTGCTCGCTCACGACGTTCTTCATGTTATACAGACCGTTTTGTTTGCCAACGAGGAACTTCGCTGCGCGAAGCGCGCCCTGCGCGAAGACTTGCTTGCTAAACGCCCGGTGGTTGATCTCCAGAATTTCGTCGTTGCCAATGAACTGCACCTGATGTTCGCCGACCACGGTGCCGCCGCGGACGGAATGAATTCCGATTTCGGTATCGGTGCGGCGCTTGTTCTTCTCGTGCCGTCCGTAGACGAATTCTTCCTCCTCCGGCGAGATGGAAGCTATCGCGTTGGCCAGCATCAGCGCCGTGCCGCTGGGACTGTCTACCTTTTTACGGTGGTGTGTTTCGATGATCTCCACGTCGAAATTGGTTCCGAGCGTCGAGGCGGCGAGCTGAACGAGTTCGAGCTGCAAATTGACGCCAAGCGACATGTTGCCCGTTTGAAACACGGGAATCTGATCGCTCGCGGAACGAATGAGCTTGAGTTCTCTCTCGCCAAGACCCGTTGTGCCGATCACGGCGGGCATCTTGCGCTCCAGTGCGAAGCGAAGAATGTCCGGCGTGGTTGCGGGAATCGAAAAGTCGATCAATACGTCCGCCTGCTCTTGAATGTCCTCCAGCTTACGGTAAACGGGGCAGGCAAACGAAGCGCTGCAGTCGGTGGGATCGACGCCGGCTACGGCAGAAAAAGCGCCGCTCTGCGCTTGAATAGCGGCATAAACGGCGCGTCCCATCTGACCGCAGATTCCGTTGATGATAACAGAAATCATATCAGTCCTCCGATGTAGTGTGGGTTCGTTAAATCAGTTCGTAGCCCTTGAGCGTCTCCTCAATCAGGCGCATGCTCGCGGGGGCGGGGGGCACGAGTGGAAGCCGCACGTCCGGCTCGCAGAGTTGCATGAGCCCCATCATGGCTTTGAGCGGAATCGGGTTGACCTCGCAGAACGCGGCTTTCCAGATCGGAATGAGCTGCAGCTGCAGTTCGCGTGCAAGTTTGAGGTCGCCCTTGAAGAACGCTTCGCAGAGCGCGTGCATTTCGCCGGGCACGATGTTGGCGATGGTCGAGATAACGCCTTTGCCGCCGATGCTGAGCACGGGGAGCACATGATCGTCGTTGCCGGAATAGATGTCGCACTGCGGGCAGAGCGCCGCGATGTTGACAATCTGCTCGATGTTGCCGCTGGCTTCTTTGGTGCCGACGATGTTCTTATGCGTGCAAAGCTCCGCCATGGTCTGCGGCAGCACGTTCAGCCCCGTACGGGACGGAACGTTGTACACGAGAATGGGGGTGTCGACCGCGTCCGCTACGGTAAAGTAGTGCCGAACGAGGCCCTGCTGGGTTGTTTTGTTGTAGTAGGGCGTTACGACGAGCAGACCGTCCACGCCGATTGCTTCTGCGGACTTGCTGTTGGCAACGACCTCTTCGGTGTTGTTGCCGCCCGTGCTGGCAATGACCGGAACGCGCCCGTTGACGCGCTCGACTACGAACTGAATGACACTCAGCCGCTCGTCGAGCGAGAGCGTAGAGCTCTCACCGGTGGTTGCCGCGCAGACGATCGCATCCGTTCGATTTGCAATCTGCAATTCGATCAGTCTGGTGAATGCCGTAAAGTCGATCGAGCCCTTTTGAAAAGGGGTTACGATCGCTACGGCGCTGCCACGAAAGATAGACATATCTTATGCCTCCCACTGACGAATGAGTTCCTGAGCAATCTGTACGGCGTTGGTCGCCGCGCCCTTGCGGATGTTGTCCGCAACGCACCAGAAGTTGATTCCGTTTTCCACGGAGAAGTCGCGACGCAGACGACCGACATAGACGGGGTCGGTATCTGCGGCGCTGATCGGCATGGGGTAGAGGCCGCTGGCCGGGTCGTCCTGAACGATGAGGCCTTCCGTGTGCTCCCAGAGATTGCGGATGTCCGCCAGTTCAAACGGCGTCTCGAATTCTACGTTGATGCTCTCGCTGTGCCCGTGGAACACCGGCACGCGGACGGTGGTTGCCGTGACCCGAAGGTTCGGCAGGCCGAGGATCTTGCGGGTTTCGTCGACCATTTTCTGCTCTTCCTTCGTGTAGCCGGTGTCGAGGAACACGTCGATCTGCGGCAGCACGTTTCCGGCAATCGGGTGCGGGAACTTCTTGGGCGCTTCGCCCTTGAGCCCGTTTTCCAGATCGCTGTAACCGCCCATGCCCGCGCCGGAGACCGCCTGATAGGTCGAGTAGATCACGCGCTTGAGGCCGTACTTATCGGAAAGCGGCTTGAGCGGAACCATCGCCTGAATCGTCGAGCAGTTCGGGTTTGCGATGATGCCCTTCTTTTTATACTCCGGAATCGTATGCGCGTTAACCTCGGGCACCACAAGGGGAACGTCCGGGTCCATGCGCCAGGTGCTGGAGTTATCAATGACCACCGCGCCGGATGCGGCGACGATGGGCGCAAAGATCTTGGAGGTGCCGCCGCCGGCGGAGAACAGAGCAATATCCACGCCAAGATCTTTGAATGCGGTTTCGGTCAATTCGCGGACGGTATGTTTTTTCCCCATAAATTCGACGGTAGTGCCCGCGCTGCGCGCAGACGCGAAGAGGAAATATTCCGATACCGGGAGCTTGCGCTCTTCCAGTACGCGGAGGAACATTCTGCCGACCATGCCCGTGGCACCGACAACTGCGATCTTGTACTGTTTCATGGTAACCGTGTTAGCGGACTCGATAAAGAAGAGAACGCTACCTTTCTTATAGTTAGACTGATTTTAATCAATCTAAGCCCGTTTGTCAAACCACGAAAATAATATAATCCGGATATATTTGTCAGATTGGCAAATCTGATGTAAAATAAAAAACTAAACGTGTAGTTTTGGAAAGGAGCGCCATGACCGAAGAATACGGAAAATTTGCCTCGGTGTACGACCTGCTGATGCAGGACGTTCCGTATGCGGCCTGGGCGCGCTACCTTGTTGGCCTTCTCTCCAAACAAGGCGTTTTGCCCGACTCTTCCGTGCTGGACTGCGCCTGCGGAACGGGTGCGTTCTCCATTCGATTGGCGCAGGAGGGGTACTCCGTTACGGGCTGCGACCGCTCGCCGGAGATGCTGGCCATCGCGCAGGAAAAGGCGCGTAAGGCGGGGGTGAAGATTCCGTTTGTGCAGCAGGACATGCGGGAACTGACACTGCATAAGCCCGTCGACGCGATCAACTGCGCCTGCGACGGCGTGAACTATCTGCTGGGCGACGAGGACCTCTCGGCGTTTCTCGCAAGCGCATACAATACGCTCAAACCGGGCGGCTTGCTGCTGTTTGACGTTTCCTCCGCCTATAAGCTGGAGCATATCCTTGGCGGTCATACCTACGGGGACGACACCAAGGGCTGCACCTACCTCTGGCGGAATCGATATGACCCGACCGCGCACTTGCTGGAGATGAAGCTCGCATTCTTTTTAACGACAGAGGACGGCGTGTATACGCGCTTTGACGAACGGCATATTCAACGCGCCTATCGAGCAGAAGAGTTGACAACGGCGCTGCAACATGCTGGATTCCAGATCGAAGGCGTATACGAGTGGCCGGGCAAACAAGAACCGAATCCGAACAGCGAGCGGATTCAAATAGTCGCTCAGAAGACGAAAACGGACAACAAATAACTTAAGAGGAACAGAAAGTATAACTATTAAAATATGAACGATAATATCCTGATCTATCAACAAAAGAGAACCGATCGGCTGATTTCCTGCCTGGTTGCGGACGGCATGGTTCGCGCCGCCCTGATCGACGGCACAAACCTCGTGCGCGAAGCACGGCGCGTGCATAACCTCTCCCGCGTGGCGACCGCCGCGCTGGGTCGGCAACTCATGATGACCGCCATCATGTCCGCCGATCTGAAGGGTGAGTTTGATCTTGTTTCGACCATCTTCAAGGGCGATGGTCCGGCGGGCAGCATGATCTGCACCGGCAACAGTCGGCTTGAGGTGAAGGGCTCCGTGATGAACGGGGACGTGGAACTGCCGCCAACGCCGGAGGGTAAGCTCGACGTCGGTGGATTTGTCGGCCACAGCGGAAAACTCTCCGTGGTGAGCGACCTAGGTCTCAAGGAACCGTATGTCGGTTTTTGCAACCTCGTTTCCGGCGAGATCGCAATTGACTTTGCGAACTACTATGCGGCGAGCTTGCAGCGCCCCGCGCTGGTGTACCTCGGCGTGCGTGAGGACGCGAACACGGGAAACGTGCGCGCGGCGGCGGGGCTGTTTGCCGAGCCGCTGCCCGGCTGTCCGGAAGGCGTGATCGACCGGCTGCAGGCGCTCGGTGAAACGATTGCTTCACTCAGCGAACAGCTGGACGCGGGAGAAACGCCGGAAGCGTTTCTGCAACGTGTCTTTGGCGAACTTGGCCTCGAGATCGTTGGCGAACGGGAGCCGAAGTATGTTTGTGACTGCACGCAGGAACGCGTGGAACGCGCGCTGATTTCGCTGGGACGCGCGGAACTGACCGATATGATTGAGCAGGATCACGGCGCAGAGATCAGCTGCCGGTTCTGCGACAAGGTGTACCAATTCGACGAAGAAGAACTGACCCAACTGCTGGAGAGCGCAACGGTAAAACATGACGAAGCGTAAAGAAGGAAAAGTGATTCCGTTCTCCCAGAACGCCACGTTCTATATGAAGCGCGGCGCGAAGGAGCTCGAACGAAACGATCTGATCGCGGCGATTGCAAAATACCGCGAGGCATATGAGCGCGCGCCGGAGGACCCGGAGATTTCGATTGCGCTGGCGGAAATCCTCAGCCAGATGCAGCGGTTTGAAGAGAGCAATGCAATTTTGCATCTGCTCGACGCCGCGCTCGACGAAACGCCGCCGGAGTGCCACTTTGGCCTGGCGTGCAACTACTTTGGTTTGCAGGACTACGACAGCGCGGCGGACAGCCTGGAAGACTATCTGGAAGCGGAGCCGGATGGAATCTTTGCCGCGGACGCGGAGGACTTTCTCGATCTTATCGAGGACGACGACGCGATGTTCGAAGCGACTGGCCTCAAGACGGACGACGATTACGAGGACAACGCCGTCTGCCGGTTTGCGCGCTCGCTGCTGGCAAGCGGAGACATCACCTATGCCGTGGAGGAACTGGAGCATCGCATCGGCCAGAAACCGGACTCCGTAAAGGTGCGTGAGCAGCTCGCGATTGCGTATTTCTGCGCTAGCCGCATGGACGACGCGAAACAGATCGCACAGAAACTTCTCGACGAGCGGCCGGGCAACGTGATTGCCAACAGCACGCTCGCGTTGATGGATCTTGAGCGCGGGGATCGCGCTTCGGCGGAACGTCGGCTGAACGCCTTTCCGGACATTCGCATGCTGGAAGCGGAAGAGCTGCACAGCGTAGCCGTATTGCAGCTCGATCTGGAAAAGTACGAGGACGCGGAAAAGACACTCGCCATTCTGCTGCAAATGCTGCCGTATGACGAGAACGTGCTGCACAAAACCGGCTATGCGCGCTATTTTCGCGGCGACGTGGAAGGCGCGAAGGCGTGCTATCAAAAGCTGCTGCGAATCGATCCGCACGATACGGTGGCAAAGTATTACCTGAATCAATGCAAACACGCGGAGACCTCGCAGAAGAGCACGTCCGCGCGCTGGATCATTCCCTATCAGGTGCCGTTTGGCGAGGCGTTCCGGCGGCTGAACCACATCAACCGTCAGCTTGCGCAGCCGCACGAGGAGCTGTATCACGCCTGGACGGAGGATACCGGCTTTCGCGATCTGCTGGTCTGGGCGACGACGCTGTCGGACATGCGCGTAAAAAAGAGCATGCTCTCGCTCGTGTTCACCTTTGGGGACAAGATTTCCGAGCGGATTTTGCGCGAGTTTCTGCTGCGCACCGATCAGCCGGACGAGTTGAAGCGCGCGGTGTTTGGCATGCTCAAGCACCTGAACGCGAAGGAACCGTATCAGGCGTATCTGAACGGGCGCTGGATCAGCGGACGCGTGAACTTGCTCGACCTCGACTACAAGATGCCGCCGTCCTACGAAAGCGTAATGCAGTTGCTGATGCAGTATATGCTCGGCAATTGCCGCGAGGAATGCGCAACCGAGGCGGCCAACATCTTCCGCCGTTATGTGGAGAGCTTGAACCGAAAGTTCCCGCGCATCTCCGCGGCGCAGGAAGTGTCGTTTGCCGCGGCGCTCGAATACCTCGGACGCAAGAGTTGCGGGGAGACCGTGACGGAAGAAGAGATCGGCGAAATCTACCGCGTGACCAAGCCACGGCTGAAGAACGCAATCACAAAGCTGCAGCCGTTTGTCGGCGCACCGGAGGAGAAGGAATGAAATGGATCGCAACCTGCAAACTCGGCCTCGAGTCGCTGGTGACCCGGCAGCTACGAGACCTTGACATTGAGGTGCTGGACACCTCCGACGCACGGGTGACCTTTTCCGGCGGAGCGGAGGCAATGATTCGCGCGCTGCTCTGGCTGCGCACGGCGGAGCGCGTGCTGCTCGTCGCGGCGGAGTTCGACGCGGAGACGTTTGACGAGTTGTTTGAGCAGACGAAAGCCGTCAACTGGAAACAGTTTCTCAAGCCGGAGACGAACATTCACGTAACGGGCAAGTCTGCCAAAAGCACGCTCTTTTCGGTCAGCGACTGCCAGAGCATCGTGAAAAAGGCGATCATCGAAAGTCTGAAAACCGGGTACCGTCGCATGACGATTCCGGAAGGCGGAGACGAAATCATCGTCGAGGTCGGCATTCTGCGAAACCGCGTTTCGCTCTGCCTGGACTGCTGCGGCGCGGGGCTTTCCCGCCGCGGGTATCGCACCTACAACGTCGCCGCTCCGCTGTCGGAAACGCTTGGCGCGGCAATCGTGCTACTCTCGCGATACAAGCCGGAACTTCCGCTGATCGATCCCATGTGCGGCTCGGGCACGATGCCGATTGAAGCGGCGATGATTGCGCAGAACATTGCGCCGGGGCTGCTTCGCTCGTTTGCGGCAGAGAGCTGGTGGTTTTTCGACAAGGGGATCTGGCAGCGCGAGCGGGAACAGGCGGCCAGCGCGCGAAACAACCAGAAGATTCTGGTGCGCGGTTACGACATCGACGAGCGCAGCATCGATCTATGCAAGAAGCACGCGAAAAAGGCAGGGGTCTTCTGCGACTGGCAGGTGCGCGACATCAAGGATTTCTCCGCGCCGGAGGCAAGCGGCATCATCGTCGCCAACCCGCCATATGGCGAGCGGATGCTCGAAAAGGAGCAGGTGCTCGCGCTCTACCGGCAGATGCGGCGCGTATTCTCGGCATATCCCGGCTGGAGCGTAAACGTCTTTACCGGTATGCGCGAGTTTGAAACGATCTATGGCCGACGCGCGGACAAAAGAAGAAAGCTTACCAACGGCGGCATGCCCTGCACGCTGTATCAATACTTTGGAGTACGGGATCTATGAAATACGCGGTAATCCTTGGCGACGGAATGGCGGACTGGCCGCTCGACGAACTCGGCGGGAAAACGCCGCTGGAGGTTGCGAACCATCCGTCGATGGACAAACTGGCACAGCTTGGCAGATTTGGACTGGTGCAGACCGTTCCTTCCGGCATGAAACCCGGCAGCGATACGGCGAACTTATCGGTCTTTGGCTACGACCCAATGAAGTACTATTCCGGGCGTTCCCCGCTGGAAGCGGCGAGCCTCGGCATTGCGCTTGTGGAAACGGACGTAACCTACCGCTGCAACCTCGTGACGCTCTCCGGCGAACCCCGGCTGGAAGACACGACGATGGTCGACTACAGCGCGGGCGAAATCAGCACGGAGGAAGCGGGCGAACTGATTCGCTATCTGGATCGCGAGCTTTCCAGCGAAGGCGTGCGGCTGTACCCGGGTTTTTCCTACCGGCATTGCCTCGTGCTCAACCACGCGGAGACCGGCGCGGAACTCACACCGCCGCATGACTTTACCGGAAAGCCGGTTAAGGGCAGGCTCCCCTCCGGAACGAACACTGTACTGTTGATGCGCTGGATGGAGCGTGCGTATGTGTTGCTTCAGGAGCATCCGGTCAACCGTGCGAGAGTTGCGGCTGGCAAGAACCCCGCAAACGCGATTTGGTTCTGGGGCGAGGGAAGAAAACCGGCGCTGACGCCTTTTTTCGAAAAAACGGGATTACACGGCGCGGTGATCTCCGCTGTGGATCTGATTCAAGGCATCGGCCGCTGCGCGGAGATGGACGTGATTAAGGTGGAAGGTGCGACGGGCACCTACGAGACCAACTTTGCGGGCAAAGCCAGCGCGGCGATACGCGCGCTTTCCACTGGTGCGGATTTTGTCTATATTCATATTGAAGCGCCGGACGAGTGCGGCCATCACGGACAGATCAAGGAGAAGATATACTCGATCGAACAGATCGATTCGCAGATTCTCGCGCCGGTTTGGGCGTATCTGGAAGACTGCGGCGAGGATTACGCAATCCTCGTACTGCCGGATCATCCGACGCCGATCCAAATTCGGACGCACTCTGCCGAACCGGTGCCGTTTGCGCTGTATCGCAAAGGGAATTCCGCCGAAAAAGCGGTTCGCTATACCGAGCGGGATGCAAAGGAAACGGGGGTTCTGTTGCCGGAAGGGCACCGCCTGATCGACGAACTTCGTAACTCGTGAAAAGGGGCTTGCAAATTTGAGCGCATTCGTGTAATATACTCATTGCGTCCGAAAAAACGAGCCGTGGAGAGATGGCTGAGCTGGTCGAAGGCGCACGACTGGAAATCGTGTTTACCCCTTAAAGGTAACGTGGGTTCGAATCCCACTCTCTCCGCCAAAAACAAGAGGGCACCAAATGGTGTCCTCTTGTTTTTGCGTCGAGATGGAGGGATTCGAAGGGCGGATCAGCAAAGCGTCCGGTGGACGGTTTGCCCGCCCCGGGGAGCGCCGACGAATGGTTGCGCAGCGCAAAGCGCAAGTAATCCGCAGGCGAAACGGAGAATCCCACTCTCTTCAATTTGGATCGAGATGGATGGATTCGAAGGGCGGAACAGCAAAGCGTCCGGTGGACGGTTTGCCCGCCCCGGGGAGCGCCACCGAAAGGTTGCGCAGCGCAAAGCGCAAGCAACCCGCAGGCGAAGCGGAGAATCCCACTCTCTCCGCCAAAAACAAAGAGCACCCAATGCGGTGCTCTTTTGTTTTTTTAAACTTACTTTCTCGGTTCGGCAGTGCTTTCACGTACAATCAGCTTGCACTGCGGCAGCACTACGGACTGGCAGGGTTCGCCGTTGATCGCTTTTTGCAGCAGCTCAATCCCCAATCGCCCCATTTCCTGCCGGTCAACGGCCATGGTGGTCAGCGAGGGAATCAGATACTTCGAGGAAAGCACGTCGTCAATGCCGATGACGGAGATATCCTCCGGCACGCGAATGCCGCGGTGATGAAGCCGACGCAGTGCACGCATGGCGTAAAAGTCCGTTGCGCAGAAGAGCGCGGTCGGCAGGTGCGCCCCGCCAAGCGCTTCGTCGATGCAGGGCCCAAGCGATTCTTCGTTGTACACATTCAGTTGAATCCGGTTTGTGCTGAGCGCAATATCCGCCTCGCTCGTCGCCCGGCGGAATCCTTCGAACACGAGCAGGTTAAAATCGTGCTGTTTGTTGTTGCCGATAAACGCGATGTCCCGATGCCCAAGGTCGATCAGGTATTTTGTTGCGGTGTAGGCGGCGTGCTCGTAATCCACCTGAACGGACAGGCATACGTCCCCACTGCGGCGACTGCTGTCCAGCACGATAATTGGAACATTCCGCGTTTTCAATTCGGACAGTACGATGCGGTCAATATCGCCATAGGAGAGAATGCCGTCGAGGATGTCCGAGCGAAGGATGTCCGAAAACGTGAGTTCCGAACCCTTATAAAACGTGGACGCAAACAATAGATTATAGGAAAGATCTTCGCAGGCCTCCATCACGCTGGTGTTCAGTTCCGTGTAAAACAGACGATCCTGCAACGGGTACTCGTTTCGAAACAACACGGCGATGTTCGCGCCCACGGAATTCAGTCGCCCGGGCGCATGGTGCAGGTATCCCGTCTGCTTGACGATGCCGAGAACGCGCGCACGCGTACTTTCGCTGATGCCTGGTTTGTCGTTCAGCGCAATGGAAACGGCGGAGGGGGAGACGCCCGCCAGCTTCGCGATTTCCTGAATGGTGATTTTTTCCATAAAACTACCTCAAATCGATTGTAGATTGAGTATACTAAAAATAATTAGTTAACGCAATACTTTTATTTCAACGATTTATACTGATTTATGCGAATAATCTACTCGAAAACTGCTTGACAAGTGCAAAAAAAGCGATTAAACTAAAAACAACTGAAACAACTAAAAAGAATTAGTTCCTAACCAAACGAATCAAACCGAATCATACGGATCACCGAAACAAGGTTCACGCGCCGGGTCAGGCGCCGAACAATCCGAAACCAAAATACTATAATATGAATCAAACTTGTTTTCCAAGCAACACATTGGTGTTTTCTTTCGTATACCCTTTTACGATATGGAATCACACGAAAATAGAAATAGTCCTTTCTACCGTACGCGCCGAAGCAGCGCAATCAAATCCGTATTTTCCGGTGAGAGCCGGGATATAGAAAGAAAATAAGGAGAGAAAGAACAATGAAAAAGGTCTTTGTACTGGTTCTGTGCCTGATCATGGCTCTGAGCAGCTTTGCTTGCACGGCCAAAGCACCCGCCGCGGCAGAAGAAGCCGCCGCCGTTCCGGAAGCGACCGCCGCACCGGAGGCCGCGACAGAAGCCGCCGCGCCCGAGAGCAAACCGCTCAAGGTCGGTATCGTCGTTGCGGAATACAACGAATGGAACCATCTCTACTATGCGCAGATCGAGGAGAAGTGCAAGGAGTTCGGTTGGACGAGCGAAGTTTTTGACGCAGGTCAGGACGTCAACCAGCAGATCAACCTCGTGAACTCCTGCGTGGCGCAGGGCTTCAACGCGATTACGATTCAGCCCGCGGACAACGCCGCGCTTGCCCCCGCCATGAAGAAGGCCGCGGAAGCCGGGCTCATCGTTGTGTCGCACTATGACATGGATCCCGCCCTCGGCATCAACGACATGATCTATCAGGTGCTCTTTGGTCAGAAGGCCTCCGGCGTTCTGGAAGCGGAAGAATACGTAAAGGCAGCGGGAGACAGCGGCAAGGTCGCGATCATCGCTGGCCTCACCGGCGCGGACAACGCACAGAAGAGAACCGAAGGCATGATGGAAGTCTTTGGCAAGTACCCGAACATCGAAGTCGTGCAGACCGTGTACTGCGACTGGGATCGCCAGAAGGCCATGGCCGCCGCAGAGGACATCATCACCGCCAATCCGGATCTGAAGGCATTCATCGTGCAGGACGACGGTATGGCTTGGGGCGTCTACGCCGCAATCGAAGCCGCCGGCAAGACGGATTCCATCAAGATTGCTTCTCAGGGCTTCTACGAGAGCTCCATTCCCGCCATTCAGGAAGGCAAATTCATGTTCACGATCTCCTATCCGGCCGGGTTCTTTGCCCGCGACGCGATGGATCTGATCAAGAAGGTCTCCGACGGCGAAACCGTTGACCGCGTAATGACGCTCGGCATGCTGCTCGTCACCAAGGACAACGTCGAAACCGCACCGCACGATTAAGTCGTTCGTTAACGGATCGCGAGCACACGTATTTAGGCGGGGCGGTCAACGCCCCGCCTAAATGAAAGGAAGGGGTACCTTGAGCGGCACATTTTTTGAAGTACGAAACGTCAGCAAATCGTTTCCCGGCGTCAAGGCGCTGGATAACGTTAGCCTGTCGATCGACCGCGGCGAAGTGCGCGCGCTGGTCGGCGAAAACGGCGCGGGAAAATCCACGCTGATGAAGATTTTGAATGGCAACTACAAGGCGGATTGCGGTCAGCTGTTCATTGACGGCTGCGAAGCGCATATTACAGACCCAACGGTTGCTGCCGAAAAGGGCATCAGCATCATCTTTCAGGAATTAAACCTGGTAAGCGGACTTTCCATTGCGGAGAATATCTTCGCAGGGCGTCTCAGCCAGAATGGTAAGCCGATTCGCTGGCGCGAAATCCGCAAGCAGGCGAAGATCTATCTGGATCGAATTGGGTTTGATATCGATCCGAAGACCGAGGTAGGGCAGCTCTCCGTCGCGGGAAAGCAGATGGTTGAGATTGCCAAGGCGCTCAGTTACAACGCGCAGCTGATCCTCATGGACGAGCCCTCCGCGTCTTTGACCCAAAATGAACTCGAAAAACTCTTTGCGATCATCCGGGACCTGAAGCAGAAGGGGATCGCGGTCATATACATTTCCCATCGACTGGAAGAAATCTTCTCAATCTGCGATTCCGTCACCGTTATGCGCGACGGCCAGATCATCGGCACCGCGTCGGTTCAGGACGTGAACAAGGACAAGCTCGTGGAGATGATGGTCGGCCGCGAAATCAGTCAGACGTTTCCGCAGCGTGAACACCACATTCAGGAAGAGGTTCTTCGCGTCGAAAACCTGATGCGTAAGGGCGGCAAGGCGAAGATCAGCTTCAATTTGCATCGCGGCGAGGTGCTCGGAATCGCCGGACTCGTCGGCGCGGGACGCACGGAGGCGATGCGCGCGCTCTACGGCGTGGACTACATCGCGGGCGGCAGCGTATACGTAAAAGGAAAGAAGCTGCACGCGAGCAAACCGAGTGCGGCAAAAGAAGCAGGCATCGCGTTTTTAACGGAGGATCGCAAGGAAGAGGGACTGACGATTGACTTCTCCGTCAAGAGCAACATCGTCATGGCGTATCTCAAGCGCATCGCCGGGCATCTCTTTTTGAGCAACGCGAAGGAGAACACGGTTGCCGACCAGTACATTCAGGCGATCAAGATCAAAACGCCTTCGCGCACGCAAAAGGTGCTGAATCTTTCCGGCGGCAATCAGCAGAAGGTCGTTGTCGCAAAATGGTTTAATACGGATTCCGATATCATCATTATGGACGAGCCGACGCGCGGCATTGACGTTGGCACGAAGTACGAAATCTACGAAATCATCAACGATCTGGTTTCGCAGGGCAAGGCCGTCATCATGATCAGCTCCGAACTGCCCGAAATTCTTGGTATGAGCGACCGCGTGCTGGTCATGAAGAGCGACGCGATTGTGGCCGAGCTGACCGGAGAGCGGATCAACGCGATGGATGTCATGAATTACGCATTCTGAGAGATGGTGAAGATATGAGTGACGCAAAAGAATCCAAGTGGGCAAGAATCGGCGGCTGGTCGCGCGATCATACGAATCTGCTGCTGCTGATTACGTTGATTATCGCGGGCGCGCTGCTGAGCGAAAACTTCTTTTCCTGGACCAATCTAATGAACCTGATGCGCCGCATATCGGTCAACGGCGTCATGGCGATTGGGTTTACGATGACGCTTCTGGTCGGCGGATTTGACCTCTCGATTGGCGCAACCCTATCCATGTGCGCGGTGCTCTGCGTGGGCATTGAAAAATCGTCCGGCTCGGCGGCGCTGGGCATGACGGTTGCCATCTGCGCGGGACTCGCGATGGGTGCGCTCAACGGCATCCTGATGATGATCACGCGCGGCGGTAGCGGCGAAGCATTCCTCATTACGCTGGCAACCGGCATGGTGGGCACGGCAATCGCACTGACCTACTGTAGCGGGCTCGACATTTACGGCGTGAACGCGGACTGGTACAAGGCGATTGGACAGGGCAACGTGGCGACGTTCCCGATCGCGGCGATCATCTGGATTGTGCTGATGGTCATCATGCAGGTGATCATCAAAAAGACGCAGTTTGGGCGAAGGATGATCCTAAGCGGCGCAAACAAGAAGTCCGCCTTTCTCGTCGGCATCGACGTAAACGGCATGAAGCTCTTCGGCTTCACGATGGCGGGTCTTATGGCGGCGTTTGCGGCAATCATCATGACCTCGCGCACCACGGCGGCTTCGCCGTATTCGGGCAACGGCGCGGACTTTGACGCGGCAATCGCCTCCATCGTCGGCGGAAACTCGCTGGTCGGCGGCAAGGGCGGCATGGTGCAGGTGCTCATCGGCGTGATGATCTACGGCCTGATCACGAACATACTAAACCTCACGGGCATCGATTCCGTTGTGCAGTATATCGTGAAAGGCTTGATCCTGCTGCTGGCAATCTGCCTCGACAAGCTGAACAGGAGGTGAGCGGAATGTTGAAAGCGAAAAAAGCGATTCTGGACTCCCGCATTCCGCTGCTGGCGCTGGTGATCTTCGTCGTCATGAGCCTGACGAACGAATACTTCTTCAAGCCGGTGAACCTGACAGGACTGTTTGAAAGCATCTCGGCGTACGGTATCGTAGCCATCGGTTTTACGTTTGTGCTGCTCTGCGGCCAGCTCGATATCTCGATGGGCTCGGTCATGGCGCTGACGGCTTGCACGTTTATGATGACGCTGCCGACCATCGGGTTTGTTCCGGCAATGCTGCTGGCATTGGTCGTCGGCTGCCTATGCGGCGCGATTACCGGATTCTTCGTCGCAACGTTCCGCCTGCCGCCGTTCATCGTCTCCATGACGATGCAGCTGGCCTATAAGGGAATCGCGCTGACGATTACGAATTCCACGCCGGTTTCGAACATGCATCCGACACTGCTCGCCATCAGCGAGGAGATGCTCGGCCCTGTGCCGATTACGTTTTTCCTGTTCCTCGCGGTCGCGTTGATTGCGCACTATGTGCTGACGCAGACGCAATACGGGCGAAACCTCTACGTCATCGGCGGCAACATCAACGTTGCGGACAACCTCGGCCTGCACGTGCGCGGACATCTCTGGAGCGTATTCGTCGTGCAAGGATTCCTCGCGGCGCTCGGCGGAATCGTGATGATGACGCGCATGTTCAGCGCATCTGGCAACCTCGCGCTCGACGGCCCGCTCAACATCATCCCGATGGTCATCGTTGGCGGAACGGCGTTCTCCGGCGGCAAGGGCGGCGCAATCAAGACGCTCTGGGGTGTTGTGCTCATGAACATCATCTACAACGCGATGAGCATGTTCAGCCTTCAGGCAAACATGCAGGAGATGGTGAAAGGTTTGATCCTTCTTATTATCATCGTTGCGGATAAATACATGGAAAACCGGAATCAAAAGGTTTAACAGGAGGTACATATGAATATTCTGGCAATTGGTGCGCACCCGGACGACATCGAAGTCATGTGTGCGGGCACCCTGGCAAAGTATGCCGCGCAGGGGCACAAGGTGTTTCTCGCGACGGCGACGAACGGCAACATCGGCTCCGCGCATCATACGATGGAGGAGATCGGGCGCATTCGCAAGGCGGAAGCCGCCAAGAGCGCGGCAATCATCGGCGCGGAGTATATCTGCCTCGATTATGATGACGAAATGTTCTATGAGGACAAGAGCGTCCGGCTCGCGTTCATCAACCTGATTCGCTACTGCAAGGCGGACGTGATTTTGACGCACTATCCTTCGGACTACAACCCCGACCACGAGCTCACGAGCAAAATCGTCAACGACGTGGCGGTGATGATTCCGATTGCGCACCTCAAAACCGAGGCAAAACCTTACGACCAGATTCCGTCGATCTTCTACTTTGAACCGGCGAGCGGCATGCGGTTTGTGCCGACGGATTACGTGGATATTTCGGACTACTACGAAACGAAGATGCGCATGCTCGACTGCATGCAGAGCCAGCGCCAGTGGATGGCGGACAACTACTCCGCGCTGGGCGGCGATCTGGATCGGTTCTTCGATACGATTCGCATCACGTCCGAATATCGCGGCATGCAGGCCGGCGTGAAATATGCCGAAGGGTTTGTTCGCGCGCTGGATGCCTTCCGCGGCAAGATGTGCGAGCGCGTACTGCCGTAAAATTTGTGAATGGTTGCTTTATTATATTGCTAGGAGGATTGAACTATGGCTGGCGGACCGGGCTCTTATGTCTTTGGAGAAGAAGAGCGCAAAGAACTCATGGATGTAATCGAAAGCGGCTATCTGTTCCGCTATGGAACGGAAGGCGTGGACGGGTTTCAACATAAGGTTGCATCCTTTGAAACGGAATTGGCAAGCAAACTGGGGCTGAAGCATGCAACGGCAACGTCCAGCGGAACGGGTGCGCTGCTCTGCTGCCTCGCGGCGCTTGGAATTGGCGCGGGGGACGAGGTCATCGTTCCCGGATATACGTTCATTGCATCGATTTCGTCGATTATTCTGTCGAACGCAATTCCCGTATTGGCGGAGGTGGACGACTCGCTGACAATTGACCCGACGCACATCGAGGAACTCATCACGAGCCGCACGCGGGCGATTATGCCGGTGCACATGCTCGGCAACCCCTGCGACATGGACGCGATCATGAAGATCGCAAAGAAGCACAATCTCTACATCATTGAGGATTGCTGCCAGGCGTTCGGCGCGAGCTACAAGGGCAAGCGCGTCGGCAACTTTGGCGATATTGCCGCGTATTCGCTCAACGTGTTTAAAACCATCACCGCAGGCGACGGCGGCGCGGTTGTTACAAACGACGACCTGCTGCACGAGCGTGCGTTTGGTTTCCACGATCAGGGACACAAACCCAGCCGCATGGGCGTTGAGGTCGGGAATCGCTCGATCATCGGCATGAATATGCGCATGAACGAGCTGACGGGTGCGGTTTCGCTGGCGCAGTTGCGCAAGCTTGATGCAATTCTCGCCACTCTGCGTGACAAGAAGGCGAAGCTGAAGAAGCACCTCATTGGACTGCCGAATTTGAGTTTCCGTAAGCTTAACGACGAGGCGGGCGAGTGCGCAACGCTCTTAACGCTGCTGTTTGATACGCCGGAACTCGCGGAGCGCTTTGGCGAAAAGATTGGCGCAAAGCCGATTGCTTATTCCGGTTGGCACGTGTACAACAACATGGAGCAGGTGCTGGGCAAGGTGACAGGCGCCGCCGCGAACTGCCCGTATAATTGCCCTCGGTTCGAGGTGGAGCGAGAGTATCACAAGCACATGCTCCCGCAGACGGACTTTAATACCGGTCGCGCGGTGAACATCAGCGTTGGCGTGGTGGACAAGGGGCTTGGCGCCGGGTTCGGCATCAACATCAAGTCGACCGACGAAGAGATTGATCAGGTCGGCAAAAAGCTCCGAGAGATCATTCTGTCGCTGTAAGCCGGTACGGAGAAGAAGATGGAGCGAATGAAAACGGCGATCGTGGGCTGCGGCTCGATCAGCACGATCTATATGGAGTCGCTGACGAACGGACGGTTCCGCATATTGGAACTCGTCGCCTGCTCGGACATGGACGAGGCGCGTATGCGCCAGAGCGCGGAGCGCTTCGGCATCCGCGCGATGACGCTGGACGAGATTCTCGCGGATGGCAGCATCGAGCTGGTCATCAACCTCACGACGCCCGCGGCGCACTACCCGGTGACGAAGCGCGCGCTGCTCGCCGGAAAGCACGTCTTTTCGGAAAAGATGATCGCGGTTGAACTCGAAGAGGGCAGAGAGCTCGTCGCGCTGACCAACGAAAAGGGACTGCGCCTCGGCGTCGCGCCAGATACGTTCCTTGGCGCGAGCGTGCAGACCGCGAAGTACATCGTGGAGAAAGGATTGATCGGTCGTCCGGTGTCGTGCCGCGCGTCCGTGAGCCGGAACTACGGCGTCTACGGCGAGTTCCTGCCGCACCTGTACAAAAAGGGCGCTGGCATCGGCTTCGACATGGGCGGGTACTACCTGACCGCGCTCGCGTCGATCCTTGGCCCGCTCAAGAGCGTATCGGCCTACACGACCATCAGCGGCAAGCAACGCGTGAACACGCGCGTCGGCGCGCCGATGTTTGAGCAGCACTACGAGCTGGAAGTGCCAAACGTGCTCGTCGCGGCGATGCAGTACGACAGCGGCGTGCTCGGTACGCTGCACATGAATTCGGACAGCATCCTCGATGAGCGAACGAGCCTCGAAATCTACGGCACGGACGGCATTCTGCTGATGGGCGATCCGAACCAGTTTGGTGCGCCGGTGTACCTGCAAAAGACGAACGCGCAGCCGATCGCGTTTCCGTTTACCCACGGGTTCGAGCAGAACTCGCGAGGACTCGGCGCGGCGGAGATGGCATGGTCAATCCGAGCCGGAAGGAATCACCGCGCGAGCAAGGAGATGGCGTTCCACGTGTTCGAAACGATGCACGGCATCATGCAGAGCGCCGAGAGCGGCAAACAGCACGCGATGGAGAGCACGTTTGATTTGGCTGCCGCGCTGCCGGAAGGGTACATTGGCGACGGAGGCTGGACGCGCATCGAAGAAAGCGCGCTAATTTAAGAAACTCGAAACATAAATCAAAAGGAGCGCATAAGCGCTCTTTTTGTGTTTCAAGTATTCGTGACAGGCAATGCTTTTTGCCGCGCTCTCGCGCCAATCAACAACATGCCCAATATGACGCATGCGCCGCCGACCCACTGGAACACATCGGTCTGTTCCCGAAGCAGAACAGTCGAAAGGATCATCGACGTCAGCGGCATAAAGCCGGAGAATGCGGCGGCGGTAAAGGCGCTGCAGCGCTTGATGCCGGAGTACCAGCAGATATATGCCAGCGCGGTGACAAAAACGCCAAGCCAGAGCAGCGCCGCCCAGCCAACGAAACCAATCGTAGACAAACGCACAATCGGTTGCTCAAACGCGGCGGGGATACAGCAGAGCAATAGCGCGGTCATCGTTACGAGCGTTGTCTGCGTCAGGGGGTCAAGCGGGCGTTCCTGCTTGTCGCCGTTCAAGACGGCGGTGCGCGAAAGAATGTTAAAGATTGACTCGCTTGCCGCCGCACCGAGCACGAGCAGGTTGCCAAACAGGTGTTCCGGCTGCAAACCGCCGCGTAGCCCGGCAACGCCCTGAACGAGCACAACGCCGGTCACCGTAGCCAACAGGCCAAAGAACGTGTTGAGCCGAAGCGGTTCCTTCAATAGCATCCAAGCTAAAAGCGCGGTGATGGCGGGCGTCGCGCCGGTCAGCACTCCAGCCTCAAGCGAACTGGTGCGCGAAATTCCGTTGAACAGGCAGAAGCGAAACAGCAGCATGCCAAAGATCGCCTGTAACAGGATTTCGATTGCGGTGCGCAGCGTCATTGCGCGAAAGGCGGCGGATAATCGCCGCGCACAGACCGGCAGCAACGCCAGCGTAGCAAAGAGCAGGCTGACCGCCGCAATGGTGAACACCCCGATAGAACCGGAGACATAGCGCGCCGCGACGACGCTGGTTCCCGCCAGCGAGAACGCGCCGATGAAATAGAACTGACCTGTGAGAGAACGTTGCATGTCCATACAATACCTCGGTTGCGATTTCGATTGTTTGCTGATACAATTTTAAGCAAATAACTGGTAGGACGAAAGAACCAGTTGACGACAAATATGAACAAACCAGTTTGGACGGTGTAGAAATTTGATTACGCTGCAAAAAATGAGCGAGGAACCGATTCGACTCCAAATCTACCGGAGGATTAAGGAACAAATCCTCGACGGAACCATGCGCGAAAAAGAGCCGCTCCCGTCCACGAGGCAGCTCGCGGACGAACTCGGCGTGTCGCGCAGTACGGTTGTCGAAGCATACGACATGCTGCTGGCGGAGGGCTTTCTGGTGAGCCGACAGGGGGCTCCGACGCTTGTTGCGGAGGGGCTCGTCTTGCCGCGCGAAGAACGGAAACAAACAATCGAACCGGAACTGGAGAAAACGAAGGTACTGGCCGATTTTCAAACGGGAAGACCGGATTTGAACCTCTTTCCCAGAGAACTTTGGCTGAGGCTGCTTACGCAATCCGCTGCGCTTCTTTCGCCGGAGGAATACGGCTACACCGGCCCGCAGGGATCGTACCCACTGCGGCAGGAGATTGCAGCATGGCTGGGGCGTAACCGCGGGTTTTTGCCACAGCCGGAAGACATCTTCATCACCGCAGGCGCGACGCACGCGCTTCGAATTCTGACGGACGTGCTTTGTTCAGACGGCGGGGGAATCTTAATCGAAGACCCATGCCATATGGGGTTATACGAAACACTGCAAACCTGCGGCTGCGATATACTACCCGTCCCGGCGGACGAGCACGGAATTCGAACGGACTGCCTGCCGAAGCGTTCGAGCGCTGCTGCGGTGTATATTACGCCGTCTCATCAGTTTCCGCTGGGCGGAATCCTGCCCGCACAGCGCCGAACGGCACTGCTGCGCTACGCGAAAGAGCGAGGGCTTTATATCATAGAGGACGATTACGACAGTGAATTCCGGTTTACCGGCGCGCCGGTTGCGCCCCTGTACGCGATGGATTCCTCGCGCGTGATCTACGTTGGCACGTTCAGCAAAACCGTGTTTCCTGCGCTCCGGATCGGCTTTGCGATCCTTCCGCGGGAGTTGCAAGAACGTTGGCGCGACATTCGCACGCATAGCGACGTGCAGAACCCGCCGTTCGAGCAGGCGGCACTTGCCGAATTTTTGCGCACGCGGAAACTCGACCGGCACATTCGAAGCATGCGAAAGAAGTACGAGAAGCGTAGGCGGGCGCTATTGGATGCGCTCCACGAAGAGTTTGGTACGGCTTGCCGCGCCTGCGGCGACGCGGCGGGGCTGCACGTCGCCATTCGTTTTGCGGGGGCTTTCTTTGACGATTCGTTTGAAGCGCGCTGTGAGCAGGCGGGTATTCGCGTGGTAACGCTCGAGGAGCACTGCATCGAAAAAGGCCTCCATACGGACGAGCTCGTTCTGGGGTACGGTCATATGGAACCGGAAACAATCGCAGAGGCGGTTCGCCTGCTAGCCGTCGAAATTCGACGCAGCATGCCGCGGGTTGACGTTTGACAATTTTCGTTTCACATGCTACCTTGGTGTTGCAAATATCGATGGAGGTTACACATGATCTACCGAAACGCGACCATTACGGACATTCCACAACTTCAGGAACTCCAGCAGAAATATCACGTCTCCTCCATTCGCGAAGAGGACAAGAAGAACGGGTTTGTCACGACCCTGTTTACTGCGGAACAGTTTCAGGAGTTGATTGAACGGGAAAACGGTATTTCGCTCGCCTGCGACGCGGATCAGCTCGCCGGTTACGCAATGGCCGGTTCCTGGGATTTTTGGTCAAAATGGCCGCTGTTTCAGCAGATGATCGCCGATCTGCCGAGTGTTTCGTTTCAAGGTCAGACGCTGAATACGCAAAACTCTTACCAGTATGGCCCGGTCTGCATCGACATGGCATACCGAGGGCAAGGCGTGCTGAAAGATTTGTTTCGTTATTCAACGTGCCAGATGAGCAGTCGCTATCCGATCCTGATTACGTTTATCAATCAAATCAACGAGCGTTCCTTTGCGGCGCATACGAAAAAGGTTGGGCTGGAGGTCATCAAGACGTTCTCGTTCAACGGAAATCAATACTACGAACTTGGATACGACACGAAAAAGGCTCTTGAGCCGGATTCGGGTATGCAGCTATAGAATCAAGGGCAGCGTCTTCGGGCGCTGTTTTTTGTTAGCAGACGAAAAGATGGGATTGTGTTGTATTCTGTCATGAAAAATTGACAATTCATCCCTTGTAGAACGCGAAACCGGGTAGTATTATATACGAATTGCGAAGAAAGAAAGATAAGAGGGGATTTAGATGAGAAAGACGAAGATTGTCTGCACGATTGGCCCCGCGTGCGAGACGGAAGAGATGCTCATAGAGATGTGCCACGCGGGCATGAATACGGCGAGACTGAACTTCTCCCATGGAACACACGAGGAGCAGAAGCAGCGCATCGATCGCATCAAAAAGGTGCGCGCCGAGTTGGATATGCCAATCGCGATCATGCTCGACACGAAAGGGCCGGAGTTTCGAATTAAGACATTCAAGGATGGAAAGATTCAGCTCAACGAGGGGGACACGTTCACCTTCACGACGAAGGATGTTCCCGGCACGAAGGATCGTGTTTCGGTCAATTTTGATTGCCTGAGCTGTTCGCTCGAAATCGGGGATCGCATCTTGGTCAACAACGGGCTCGTAATCTGCGAGGTAACCAAGCTGACGGACACCGACGCGGTCTGCACCGTCGTCGTTGGCGGGGAGCTCTCCGACCGAAAGAGCATGAGCTTTCCGAACAAGACCATGCGACAGGAATATCTGAGTGAGCAGGACAAAGCAGATTTGCTCTTTGGCATACAAAACGACGTGGACTACATTGCGGCGTCGTTCGTTTCCACACGACAGAATCTGATTGACCTAAAGGCTTTTCTAAACGAGAACGGCGGCGAGGACATCGCGATCATCGCCAAGATTGAAAACCGCACGGGCATTAACAACATCAAGGAAATCTGCGAGGAGTGCGAGGGCATTATGATTGGCCGCGGCGACCTCGGCGTGGAGGTTCCGTTCGAAGAGCTGCCATACATTCAAAAATATCTCGTGACCGAGTGCCGCTTGCTTGGCAAACGCGTGATTACCGCAACGGAGATGCTGGAGTCCATGATTCACAATCCCCGACCGACGCGCGCGGAGATTTCGGACGTGGCAAACGCGGTGTACGACGGCACGAGCGCGGTGATGCTCTCCGGCGAGACCGCGGCGGGCAAATTCCCGGTGGAGTCCGTCAAGACCATGGCGAAGATCGCCGAGGAAACGGAAAAGCACATTCATTACGACAAGCGGTTCCGCAGCACGGAGTTCCATATCAAAAACACGGTGGACGCGATTTCCCACGCGACCTGCGGCATGGCGATTGACCTCAATGCGGACGGCATCGTCGCCTGCACGCTGACGGGCATCACCGCGCGAATGATCTCGCGATTCCGTCCTCCGGTGGACATCATCGGGCTCACGACAAACCGCAAGGTCTGGTACAAATTGGCGCTGAGCTGGGGCGTAACGCCGGTTATGAGCGGGACATTCACCTCGACGGACGTGCTGTTTTATCACGCGACGGAGACGGCGAAGAAGGTATTTGACTTGCAGCCTGGGGATCACATCATCATCACCGGCGGACACGTCAGCGGCGTTTCCGGCAACACGAGTCTGATTAAAGTGGAGACGATCTGAACGAATACTTAGTACAAAAAAAGAGCGCGTGAGCGCTCTTTTTTTTGTTGCGATATGCAAACTTAGTGTATTCCTTATTTACTTTCCGTTGCGGAGCTGACCGCTTCGCACGGCGCGCTCGAGATAGCCGCCGCGTTGCGTTTTGATGTCCGAA
This sequence comes from uncultured Christensenella sp., assembly GCA_964509485.1. Classification (GTDB taxonomy): domain Bacteria; phylum Bacillota; class Clostridia; order Christensenellales; family CAG-138; genus UBA7703. The sequence goes on along the minus strand of CAZDXW010000036.1, from coordinate 4,063 downwards.
ACGGTGACAACCGCGCCGTTGCAGTGCTCTTCCAGAATCGCGATGGCTTGCGGCAGGCGCTTGCGCTGCATGGTCATAATCAGCATGCTGCGGTCGTCGTCCCGCCCGTGGACGTCCAACGAAGTAATGCCAAAACCCTTCTCGCGAAGGCAAGCTTCCGCCTCTTTTGCGGATTCCATATCCGGCATCACAACCTGCATGGAGCTTAGACCAAACGCCAGCAGCTCGTCGAGCCAGGAGCCGATGTAGTTGCCGCAGGCAAAAGCGAGGGCATAGACAATTCCCTTTAGAAAGTCGGTTTTAAAGCCGACGAGAACACTGCTGGCAACAATGAGCCAGAGCGAGATTTCCAGAATGGCGATCATCGAACCGATGGTGCGCTCTCCGCGGTTGATCAGCACGATGCGAAGCGTACCGAAAGACACCTCGAGAATCTTTCCGAAAAAAATAAAGAGATAAACCCAGACTGTTGAACCCATTGCAAAGGTTTCGATCGATTGTAAAAATTCGTTCACGGTTCAACCTCCTTTCAGCTTGCCGATTATACTGTACGCGTGCTAGGATTGTCAATGAAACCAAATGTGAACCAAAGCGGCGGAAAAACAAACTCAAGAAAGCGCAAGGGAGAATGGCGACGACGACGAAGAGTGGCGGTACATCCACGCATGGCGTGGATTGGAATCCGTGGCATGGATGTCATAAGTACTCCGCCGGGTGCTTGAATTGCTATGTCTACCGCATGGACGGCAGGCATCAGAAGGACGCAAGCGTCGTGCAAAAGACCAGTGCGTTTTATCTGCCGATTTCGCACGCGCGGGATGGTTCCTACAAGATTCCGTCCGGCTCGCTGATTGGAACGTGCTTTACGTCCGACTTTCTGCTGGAGGACGCGGACGACTGGCGCGGCGAAGCATGGCGAATGATACGAGAGCGTTCGGACTGTCATTTTCTATTCATTACAAAGCGGATTACTCGATTTGAAACCTGCATTCCAGAGGACTGGGGCGAGGGGTACCGGAATCTGACGATCTGCTGTACGGTGGAGAACCAGGCGAAGGTGGACGAGCGCCTGCCGGTGTTTCGCGACGCGAAGATTGCGCATAAGATCATTGTTTGCGAGCCGCTGCTGGAACGGTTGGATCTTTCGCCGTATCTGGGCGACTGGGTGGACAGCGTCTCCGTTGGCGGCGAGTCCGGCGAGCAGGCGCGAACCTGCGACTATGATTGGATTTTGGACATTCGCGAGCAGTGTTTGGCAGCAAACGTTCCGTTCTGTTTTCGGCAGACGGGCGCAAATTTTGTAAAGGATGGAAAGCGGTATCGCATTCCCCGAAAGCTACAGCATGCGCAGGCGCGCAAGGCAAACATCAACACGAAAAAGGTCGCCCCGAAACGATATAGAAACGCTGCGCCCGATCAGGATTCCGGTGTGTAGTCCGAAACGTAAACGCCCGTGATGCGGCTGTCGCTGTCGCAGGAGACGGTTTCGCTGACGCTTTCCCCAACGGCAAGCGGTGTATCATAGGTTGCGCTGATGACGCTGGAGGTAACCACTTCGCCGTTTGAGTCAACGAACTCAACGAGTGCTTCCAGCGTACCGAGTTCTTCCGTGCCGAGGTTGAGAAAGTGGACGCGCACACTGGTGGTTCCGCCGTCGACGGAGAGCTCGCGAGCGGTCGCTTCAATCTGGCTGCCGCCGTAAAAAATCTTGTATTCAGAATTCAGGATCGTGGTAGATGTGGTTTTGCAACCGGCGGACACCAGAAGCGCCGCAATCAGAAACACGACCGCAATTCGTTTGATCATCATATACGGAATATTCCTCCAAATCGATGTGTTGCATTTGCAAATCACATGCGAATATTATATGAGATTTCTGATGGCAATGCAATGAAACGCCCATGGAATCCCTGTTTGTTTCACAATTCCGAGGTGGAAGAACGACGAAATGAACTCGATTCAAACGTTGACAATTGCGGGGTGAATTTGCTATACTTCATAAGGTGCGTTCTTGGAGAGATGTCCGAGTGGTTTATGGAGCCAGTCTTGAAAACTGGTGATGCTGAAAGGCACCGGGGGTTCAAATCCCTCTCTCTCCGCCAGCATCGAAAACTTTATACGGAGAAGTACCCAAGTGGCTATAAGGGGCTCCCCTGCTAAGGGAGTAGACTGGGGTAACCGGTGCGTGGGTTCAAATCCCACCTTCTCCGCCACAAAAGAGCATCCGAATGGGTGCTCTTTTGATTTGGAGAAAGGGATTTGAAGGGCGGGAAGCAAAACGTCCAGTGGACGGTTTGCCCGCCCGGGGGAGCGCCGCCGCGAGGTTACGCAGCGCAAAGCGCAAGCAACCCGCAGGCGAAGCGGAAAATCCCACCTTCTCCGCCATAAAAGAGCATCCGAACGGGTGCTCTTTTGATATTTTACTCTATTGTTTCGATATTTCTTGAATAGAAACGAGTATGTTCAACATCTCCATTGCATCCTGCTCTGCCTGTTGCAGCGCGGTGCAATATCGATCTGCCGCGTTGACGATATCTTCCTCCTCGTCGGGCGTGTCAATTGCCTGCCGCAGGTTCATTTCGCCCTGATCCATCCGCCGGAGCATTCGCAGAATCGACATCATGGAGTAATGTGCGTTTCGCAGCGTGCGAATGATCTTGAGCCGATCCATCTCTCTGGCTCCGTACATACGATAACCGCTCGAATCCCGTGGCACGGCGATCAACCCGTTACGTTCCCAGTCGCGTAGGACATCCTTGGTGATTTCGAGCGAAACTGCCGCTTGGGTGCGCGTTCGAGCGAGAACGGTTTCCTCCGGATTCTTCGATTGAGAAATCGAATCCAGCGTGATTTGAATAGCTTCCTCCGCTCGACTGCGCTCTTCACGAAGATGCTCGGCATATCGCTCCGCACTCAGATACGCTTCGTCTACGCGCCTCGCGGCGGATGTCTTCACGATCTCGACGGCTTCTTGCCGCAGACGGTCGCTGATGATCTCCGCGCGAAACGCAGCACGTAGGAGTCTGAGCTGGAGCAGATGCCCGTCGTCAAACACACGATATCCGTTTTTCGCGCGCGGAATCGGCGGGAGCAGATTGAGCTCCTCATAAAACCGAATCGTATTCGGGTGCACGCCGATGATGCCTGCGATTTGTGAGGTCGAGTATGTGTTCAACAACATAGCTCCTGTTGATACAAGTTCCTCTTCAGTATAACAAGCAGAGACGATATTTGCTATAATATCGCTGAAACCAATCAACGCAAAAGGAGATTAGACATGCGCGAGCAAATTCACGTAAGACCTATGGACGTGGAACCCATACACAAAAACGACCACGAAGGGTACGAGTCTTTCCGGCGTCCGTTGGTGGCAAAAGGAATGGCGGAAGGCTGCCTGGTGATGTATTACGAAATACCGCCCGGAAAGGCCGCATATCCCTACCATTACCATGCAAAGAACGAAGAGTGCTTCTATATCATCAGCGGGAAAGGGCGGCTGAAGACGCCGAAAGGGGAACGTGAGGTGCTCGCAGGTGAATTCCTCTATTTTCCGGCAAACGAAGCGGGCGCGCATAAACTGACGAATGTCTCCGAAACGGAGATGCTGGTCTATATCGATTTTGATACGTTCCACGATCTGGAGGCGTCGTTCTATCCGGACTCCGGAAAGATCGGCGTTTGGGGAAAAGGAATCAATCAACTCTACGAAACAAAGGATCAAGTAGAGTATTATCGTGGCGAGTAACGCAAAAGAGCATCCAAGCGGATGCTCTTTCTCATTGAAGGAATTATTACGGCATCTGATAGACGGTCATAAACTCCGAGCCGAACGCCTTGAGTGAAACGACCTTTTGCAAACTGTCCAGATAGTTCTGCAACCCGTAAGCAAAGATCCAGTCCTGTCGTGGCTCCAGCGTTTTGTCGGAGCAGATTTGCAGTCCGCGCGGATTCACCATCAGATAGTCCGCGCCGCGCGCAATCTGATAATACCCGACAAAGATCAGCCGAATGCGGCTTTGATACGACGCGGGCAGAATCTTGTACGCTTTGTCGAGCCCGTCGC
>CAZDXW010000035.1:0-31228 GCA_964509485.1 uncultured Christensenella sp. | reverse complement strand
CTTGACTGGAAACGGTCCGGGAGAGTAGGTAGCCGCCGGGATCCAACAAAACAAAGCCCCTGCATTTGCAGGGGCTTTGTTTTGTTCGAATACTTGCGTTTACCTGCTCCCTAGAACCTACCCAGATAAGGCGCGAAGCGTACTTGACTTGAAACATGACGGAGCCGAGCGCCCGCTGTGCGGGATAAAGCGAGGCGGAGGAACGGAGAGCAAGGGAGCGGAAGGAGTGGGCTTTAGCCCCGACGCACCGCGACCATTGCGAACCGAGCGGGAGAGTAGGTAGCCGCAAACAAAAACGCCCGCAATTTGCGGACGTTTTTGTTTATTTCAATTCCGAATCAAACTACATCTTCGCTTTATAGTAAAACTTGACCACCAAACTGATCAACAGCTGCCCCAGCGCCGCTAGAATGAGCACATAAAATACTGTTTCGTTAAAATATCCGGCAATCATGCCTGCAAACGCCAGTAGTAGCGAGAGAACTAACACCATCGGCACACCGGCCTTGCTGCGGATTGCGCTCATCCGCTCGTCGTGTTCCTGATTGAATAGCAAACGCAGTTTTTCTTCGTTGGCTAAAGTTTGGCGATATCGCACGATACAGAAGACTAGTACGATTGTTCCCGCAGAGGCAACACCACATTGGAACCCTGTCACCACGCTTTCCTTCATCGCTTCTGAAGCAAAAAAGAAGTTATACACTAAAATGCAGGCAAACAACGCAATAGCCAGTGAAAACAAGACAATTCGAAGGGCAATGCTTTTTCGATACGATTCCATAACTAGTTGATCCTTTCTAATTCCACATCGGAAAAATCAAATACCTGCTCAATGGGCAGTTCAAAAAAATGGGCAATCTTATACGCCAGCGCCAACGACGCCGTGTACTTTTCCACCTCGATGGAAGTGATCGTCTGACGCGTGGTACCGACGGCCAGAGCAAGCTCCTCCTGGGAAAGATTCTTCGCTTTTCGCAATTCACGGATTCGATTCTTGATCGAAATCACCTCCAAATTGCAAAGTCAACTTTGCAAAAACGATCATAACAGTTGCCGATGATCTTGTCAAGCTAGAATTCAATTGAGTGGTTTAAAGAGATTTCGTTGGCGCGAGCGATCAGAATTTATAGAATCCGGTAAAGGGTAAATAACGGGTTTTGATATTTCAGCAACAGAGTAACGTTAAGAGCTTTTTCCAGCGAATCTACATCTGGATACTCATCCGGTAAATACTGATGTTCCGGCGTTCGGTCATAGGTAATCAATAGATATTGATCCGAAGTATCTGTTGGATCGATGGAACTGGTGGAGGCGCGATTTGTATTCAAACGGATGACTTCACTTTTATAAAAGACGATCTTTGCATCCTCTGGAGTATTTTTCTGAATGTAGTGATAGGTTGCAATGGCGTCCGTACTGAATGCAAAATGGTTAAACGCTCGCTTCTCAGCCATATTGATCCAGGCGGTTGCAACGGACGAATAGAACAGAAAACAAACAATTAGGATTGAGACCACCCTGCAAGAAACGCGAAACACTTTCTTACTGGAGAAAACGCGATATAGGGTGCGGTATGCAAAATCGGCGCCGTATGCCAGAAACAGCAGAAACACGAATAGAATAGGAAACGCATATCGAATGCCATTGAGCGCATTCACAAAGTGCATGGCAAGATAGGTGATGGAAAAATAAACCAACGCGATTTTCTCTCGTTTTGCAGATCGAACGACCCCAAGCAGGAACAAAGGGACAACGATCCAGTATACAAAAAAGTGAAATATCTCATAAGGGGAAACGGACATTGGGAATTGATCAAACAGGATACTGGCGTAATAAACGAAGTTTTGTGCAAACACGGACGCTGAACTATAGCGAGATATGCTTGTGGTATTGGCATTAAAGGGGACGACAGAATAGGAAACGAGTAGTAAAACACCATACACCGCATATGGCAGCAGCCGCATAAGTATTCTGCTTATGCGCGATGGATTGGAAACTTGGGGGAGAGGGCCCGATCGACGGAACATACTGGAAACAAGGTTGAACAGATCGATCAGTAGCATCGTCGCGAGAAGCGACATTCCCGCGGCACGCGTGAAATTTGCAAGAAAAACAGTGATACCGGTCAATACGGCAAATACAACCTTCTGTGGAACCGTTTTGCTATTAAAATACCGCTCCATACAGAGTATGCTGACGATACACCAAAGGAGATACGGCAAATCGGTGAAAATATAGTTTGAGAAATTAATGAAAAACGGATTTAACGCAAACAGCGCCGTGAAAAATGCGGACTTGACCAGAGAGAACCGCTTGCTGAAAAACAGATACAGAAAGAACATGGCAACCGCAAACGCCAGGATGCCCGGTATTTTATAGTAGAGGAAGGTATGATAGTCCCCCATATCGTATCCGAACAATCGATAAATCCAAGATAAAACGAGCGAGAACCCCCAAACCTCGGATATATTGGTTACCTCGCCCCTCGCTAATGCAAAAGCCTGATTCATGTAGAGCGCGTAATCGGCGCCCCAGTCTTGCCCTTTGTTTAGCGTGAAGAAACACAACGTAAAACTGACGATGGCAAATCCGGAGGCAATCAGCAGACGCGTCCGAATTGGATTGGCGGGTTGAAACGTATCTGCTTCGGGTTCGTTTCGTAAGTTTCGCAGAAACAACAGCAGCGCTTCCAGAAAAAACAGAATCAGAAAGAAGAGGAAGTAGCAGACAAACAGAAAGAGAAAAACCGATAAGACCGTAAATAGAATCGACTCGGATTGGTTCGATAAGTGCAGAAGATCCAGCATGGTTCGAAGCCGAACAGGTGAACCTCCGCCGTTTCGCAAACCGGAGAAGAAGTCGTGATCAAAAGCGCTCGTCAGGCTGAACCCGATTCCAACGGCCGAAACGGCAGAGAAGATATTCAGCCATAAGCTCGTGCGCGATAACGTGAATCGAATCAGAGAATGAAAAAAACCAATGTATAGAAACAGACAAAGCGGAATGACCAGCCGGAGAATTGCAATGAAGTACTTATATGCATCTCCTCCGCCCAACAGATCTTTGCCGGTTACAAGAATCATAAACACGAGCGATGCTATCGCGAACAATGCGTCGAACAGCCCCGGCTGTTTTTTATAGATGGAAAGAAGCCTCAATTGTTTCTCCATGAACTGCTCCTCGTTGTTGTTACTCTTAATCTGATTTGTTCATGATACCACAGATTAGGGGAAAGAAGAGCGCTATATCGTTAACTTTTTGCAATGCATTACAAGGTAAGACGGTTTGCTGCACATGCGATTTCTTTGATCCTTTTGGGCTGCCGCAACAAGTTGTTCAAGAGAATATTATACTTTTTTCATTTTAAGATAAAAGTCTGTTCACATATATATTGTATGCTACGAACATAGAAGAAACTAGATGTACGAAAGCGAGCGTGACAAACATGTTGGATCGGTTATATATCATCGCTTACCTGCTCAAGTCGAAATTTCGTCACCCTGTTGCGAAAGCCGGCTGCCAGGCGTAATTAAAACAAACATTGCTTTCTTGCCTCCGCCGGTATATCCGGCGTAGTGGCATGGAAGTTCCTTTTCCCCCGAGGAGACTCGGGGGATTTTTCTTACTTCGGGGAACCCGAGTGGAGCGCGCGCATAGGTGCAGAATACAAGAATACATCAGAGAATTGTTCAAAACAAAATTGTGAGTTTCTTGTAAAACGGTTTGTTCTTGCAATCGTCTGTGTTATTATGTTCGGAACGGAGTAAAACATATGATGAAAGAACACAACATTGGGCTCTTGAGCACACTCGCGTGCTACATTCTCTGGGGGCTGCTGCCGCTCTATTGGCATCTGCTCAGCGGCGTGAACGCCGTCTTTATCCTCGCGAACAGAATTCTCTGGTCGCTGGTGTTTACCGCGGCGCTGTTGCTCGTGAAAAAGCAACTGCCGGAGGTGAAGGCGGTGCTGCGGGACAAGCAGAAAATGCGCTACATGATTCCCGCCGCTATCATGATTACCATCAACTGGGGCGTCTACATTTGGGCGGTCAATGCCGGTCATCTGCTCGACTCCAGTCTGGGGTACTACCTCAATCCGCTCATGGTCTTCGCCATCGGCATTGTGCTGTTTCGCGAGTCCTGCGGCGTGATCGAGTGGGTTGCGCTCGGGCTTGCAACGGTCGGTGTGCTGATTGCGACCATTGCGTACGGCGCGTTCCCCTGGATCGCGATTGTGCTCGCACTGAGTTTTGGTTTCTACGGTACGCTCAAGAAGCTCGCCGGCGTTGGCGGGTTGACCAGCATCGCCGTCGAAACGCTGTTGATTGGGCCGTTTGCGCTCGCGTTTATTCTCTTTGCCCCGGTGAGCCATGCCGCGGTCGCGTCGCTGGATACGCTAAGTGCGGTTCTGTTGCTGCTCTCCGGCGTCATCACCGCGAGTCCGCTGATTCTCTTTACCTTTGGTGTAAATCGCCTGCCGTTTACGACAGTCGGGTTCTTGCAATACGTCAGCCCGACGTTGCAGATGCTGATTGGCGTGCTGGTGTTCAAAGAGGTGCTCACCAGCGACCGCATCGTTTCGTTTGCGTTCTTTGGCGCGGCGCTGATTCTCTATTCCATCGGCATGGTGCGGCGTTCTAGGCAGGCGCGCATCGCGGTTGAACCGGTCAATGCGGACGCCTGATTCGTCCGGAGAGCGATAAACGGCAAGCCGAGCGGGTTGAAAATACGGCAACGAGTTGTTAGAATGAAAGCGAATCGGTTGGTTCGATAGACAAACCGAGGGAAGGATGGAAACGCCTTGGAAAACACTCCATCGCAATCGCCACAGCGGCGAACCTCCTCGCTTTTGACTTGGCTCTGCGTCGTGATGCTATTCGTGCTGCTGCTTTCACTCTTGCCCATGCTCTATATCGCGCAATACGATCTTCCTCTTGGGGACGACGTGATCTACGGCGCTCCGGTGACGAGCGCGCTAAAGCAGGACGCATCCGTTTCCTCCGCGCTTTCTGCGGCAGCTGGCGTGGTAGCCGAGAAGTTTCAGTCCTGGCAAGGTACGTTCAGCGCAATCTTTCTGATGGCGCTGCAACCGGGCGTATTCGGACTCTCCTACTATCAAATCACGCCATATCTCATGCTTGGCGCGTTGATCGCGTCCACGCTGCTGCTGACCTACACGCTGCTTTGCTCCCTGCTGGGCGTATCGAAGCGCGTATGGCTGATTCTGGGATTGGCGCTGTCTTTTTTCTCGATTCAGCTCTGCGTGTCCCCGCGTGAGGGATTCTTCTGGTACAACGGTGCGGTGTACTACACTTTATTCCATAACTTCCTGCTCGTGCTCGCGACGCTGGTCATTCAACTGTTTCGAGCAAAACGCATTTGGGCACGAATTGTATTTATCATTCTGGGCGTGCTGCTCGCGGCAATCCTCTCCGGCGGGAACTACGCAACCGCCATGGTCTGCCTCGAACTGCTCGTCTGCGCCATCGGGTACGCTGTGTACAAAAAGCAATACTGGCTGCTCGTGGCGTTTGCGCTGACGCTGCTCGTGTTTGGCGCGGGCATGCTGGTCAGCGTCTCCGCGCCGGGCAACGCCGTGCGTCAGGCGAGCGTGGTCGCTTCCGGCTACACGCCGAGTGGGCCGGTGAAAGCCATACTTCTCTCGCTCGCCCTCGGCGGTGCGATGGCGGTCGGTTGGTTCGACCTTGCCGCCGTGGTGGTCATTCTGCTGACCGTCTTGTTCGTTGGCCCCGCGTTGCGAAAAACAAACATACGGTTTCGCTATCCGCTGCTTGTAGTGGCGTTTCTCTTTTGCGTGTTTGCGTCCCAGTTTACGCCCTCCGTCTATGCGGCGACGAGCCCGGGACCATACCGTTTACGGAACGTGGCATATTTTGTCTATCTGCTGCTCGTTGCGCTTTCTTCGGCGTATGTAACCGGCTGGGCACAGCGTAAGTTCGCGCCGGAAGCGCCAAAGCAGGCAAACGCGACGATGCGCTGGCTCACGACGTATCCGGTGCTGGCGGTGCTGTGTTTTGCGATGCTGCTCGGCGCGTCGCTCTGCAAGCGGGATGTGTTTGAAACGCCCACCGTGCTCGCGGTGATGGAACTGCAGGACGGCACCGCGCAGGAGCACGCGGCGGCACGTGAAAAACAGCTGACCGGAGAAACGCAGGGGCAAACCGATTCCCCCGCGCGAGAATCAAAGCTGCTCTCATAGTTTTATAGATTGGTGCACTCCGGCGTTCGGAGTGGTTTGGAAAGGTGGTGCGTTCTTTTGGAACACTCCAGGCAGGGCGAAAGCCAACCGTCCAGAACGGACTGGGTTGGAACCGCGCTTCTGCTGTTTGCCGCTGTGGCGCTGATCGCGTTGAATCTGCTCAAGAGCGGAGTCTTAGGCGGAACGCAGGCGCTTCCGCTCGGCGTGCAGGCGCTGTTTCCGCTTGCGTTTCTGTTTGCGGCGCTGTCGTTGCTGGCTATTGCCGCACTGCTGCTCGTGTCTCGCGTTCGCCGCGCCGCGTTTCGCGCTTCCGCCGGGCTCGCGGCGCTCTCTGCACTGAGCTCGGTTGCGTATGCGGTGGTCTGGTGGGACGTTGCGCCGGAACTCATGTTCTGGCAGGACTACGCCTGCATCGGCCTTCAGACGTTGGCCACCGTGCTGGCGGCGGTTGCCGCCTTCCGGCGAACCAAGCGCTCGCCGCTGCTGTTGCTTGCCTGTGCCTGCGTTGCGGTGAGCACCGTGCTGTTCCTGCTGCCCCCGCTGGTGGAACCGGCGGTGTCCGCGCTGACGCGCGCGCTCGCGCTGTCCAGCCCCTTTGCGCTTCTGGTGTTGAGCGGGTTGTTTACCGAAGAAACGACGGAATCCACGCCGAAAGAATAAGCGCTGACACAGGTTTGCCATACGATCGCTCGCATTGTGAAGCTCCCGTAGAGTTCTGCTCGAATCGGGGGCTTTTTGTTGCGATTCAGGCGGTTTTCTGCTATACTTCACACTTAGGGTATCATGCGGACGAATGCCTTGAATTGGATTTTGATTCAACAGACAGCAGCACTCGCCCACGGAAAAGTACCAATATAAGGAGCTTCCGTATGGGATTTTTGGATACATTGCTTGGCAACACCAGCGCCAGCCGGCTCAAGAAGCTGCAGCCGTATGTCAAGCGCATCAACGAACTTGAACCGCAGATGAAGGCGATGACGGACGAACAGCTCCGCGCGCAGACACAGCTCTTTCGCGAGCGGCTGAAGAACGGCGAAACGTTGGATGGCATCATGGCCGAGGCGTTCGCAACCGTCCGCGAGGCGGCGGTGCGCACCGTGGACATGCGCCATTTTGACGTGCAGCTGCTCGGCGGCATGGTTCTGCATCAGGGCCGCATCTCCGAGATGAAGACAGGCGAAGGCAAAACGCTGGTGGCGACGCTTCCGGCGTACCTCAACGCGCTCTCCGGCGAGGGCGTGCATATCGTAACCGTCAACGACTACCTGGCCAAGCGCGACGCGCAGTGGATGGGTAAGATTTATCGTTTCCTCGGCATGACGGTCGGCTGCGTGGTCAACGGCATGGAACGCCTCGAAAAGCAGGACGCCTACAACTGCGACATCACCTACGGAACGAACAACGAGTTCGGTTTCGATTATCTTCGCGACAACATGGTCGTCCGCCGCGAGAACATGGTACAGCGCGAGCTGGCCTATGCAATCATCGACGAGGTCGACTCCATTTTAATCGACGAAGCGCGCACCCCGTTGATCATTAGCGGCGAAGGCGAGGAATCGAGCGAGCTCTATATCGAGGCAAACCGCTTCGTCAAGAGCCTGTCGCGCGGCTCCGACCTGACGGCGCAGTCCAGCTCGGATCGCATGCTCGGCGAGGAAGTGCCGGAGGACGGCGACTACCAGTGCGACATCAAAAAGCGCACCGTGCAGCTGACCGCAGAGGGCGTCCGCAAGGCGGAGGAGCGCTTCGGCGTGGAAAACCTCGGCGATCCCGCGAACATGGAGGTCAACCACCATATCGTGCAGGCGCTGCGCGCAAACGCCCTGTTCCAGCTCGACAAGGACTACGTCGTGCAGGACGGCGAGGTGCTCATCGTCGACGAGTTCACCGGCCGACTCATGATTGGCCGCCGCTACAGCGAGGGCCTGCATCAGGCGCTGGAAGCGAAGGAAAACGTGAAGGTCGAAAAGGAAAATCAGACCCTCGCGACCATCACGCTGCAAAATTACTTCCGTATGTATAAGAAGCTCGCCGGTATGACGGGTACCGCAAAGACTGAAGAAGGCGAGTTCATGAGCATCTACGACCTGGACGTCGTGGAGATTCCAACGAACCAACCGCTTCGCCGCACGGACCTCGACGACGCGATCTTCATGACCGAGAAGGCGAAGTTCGACAGCATTGTCGACTCCATCAAAGAGATTCACGCAACCGGTCAGCCGGTGCTCGTTGGTACCATCAGCGTGGAACGCAGTGAGTACCTCAGCGAGCGGCTCAAGCGCGCGGGCATCACGCACGTGGTGTTAAACGCCAAGCAGCACGCCAAGGAAGCGGAAATCGTCGCCCAGGCCGGTAAAAAAGGTCAGGTCACGATCGCGACCAACATGGCCGGTCGTGGCACGGATATTCTGCTCGGCGGCAACCCGGAGTATCTAGCCCGCCGCGACATGCGCAACGAAGGCATGGAGGACTGGCTCGTCGAAGAGGCGGTTGGCCACGCGGAGACCGCGGACGAGGAAATTCTCGCGGCGCGGGCTAAGTATAAAGAACTCTATCTCGCGCACAAGGAGAATACCTCCCGCGAGCACGATGAGGTCGTTTCGCTCGGCGGTCTGTTCATTCTGGGCACGGAGCGGCACGAAAGCCGCCGCATCGACAACCAGCTGCGCGGCCGCGCGGGTCGTCAGGGCGACCCCGGCATGACGCAGTTCTACGTCTCGTTTGAGGACGAGCTCATGCGCCGGTTCGGCGGCGAGCGCGTCACCAGCATGATGAGCCGCTTTGCCAGCGAGGAACAACAGCAGGAGCTGCGCCTCGAAATCCGTATGCTCACCAAGCAGATTGAAAACGCGCAGAAGCGCGTGGAAGCCATGAACTTCGAAACGCGCAAAAACGTGTTGCGTTACGACGACGTCATGAACAAGCAGCGCGAAATCATCTATGGTCAGCGCCGCCGCGTGCTCATGGGCGAGGACCTCGCGGAGAGCATCCGCACCATGGTTTACGCAACGATCGACGGCTATGTCGACTCGCTTTGCAACCCGCATGCGCCGCGCGAAACCTGGGACCTCACCGCGCTTTCGCAGGAAATCTGCAAACTCACCCTCCAGCCGCCGAAGCGCATTGTCTCCGAAGAGGATGCAAAATCGCTCACGCCGGAGGAGTTCCGCCAGAAGCTCTACGACTTTGCGGACGGCGTTTATCAGGGCATCGAAAAGAAGGTCACCGAGGCCGGAATCGACATGCGCGAGAACGAGCGCGTCATTCTGCTGCGCGTCGTGGACGAGCACTGGATCGAGCACATCGACGCGATGGACGATCTCAAGCAGGGCATCGGACTTCGCTCCTATGCGCAGAAGGACCCGGTCTACTCGTATACGAGCGAAGGCTTCGAAATGTTCGACGCAATGGTTGCCGAAATTCGCGAGCAGACCGTCCGTCGGCTGTTCATGATGAAGGACATCGTCAGCCAGCTCGAGCGCGTTCAGCTCGCCAAGCCGATTGAACCCAAGGGCGAGAACAGCGTCACCTATTCGCGCAGCGACAAAAAGGTCGGGCGCAACGATCCCTGCCCCTGCGGCAGCGGCAAAAAGTATAAGAATTGCCACGGAAAGGACCTGTGACTCGAATCAACGCGCGGTGAACCGCTTTCCGGCGGCTAGCGCGCAAAGACCGCACTGCATCTTAACACTACAGTACGATCGAGAGGAGTCGAAACTACCATGATCCCATTGGACGAATATAAAATGAACCTCAGCTCCTATGAGGAGCAGCTGGACGAGTGCAAAGCGGCACTCAATCCGGAACAGCTGGAAGCCGAAATCCGCGCGCTGGACGAGCAGATGACCGCGCCGGGGTTCTGGAACGACGTGGAAGCCGCAAACAAGCTCAACCGTCAGATGAAACAGCTCAAGCAAAAGCTGGAACGCTACGCAAAGCTGCGCGCCCGTTTTGAAGACCTGAAAACCCTCATCGAAATGGCGGAAGAGGAGCAGGACGACAGCCTTGGCGGTGAAATCAAAATCGAGGACGCGGCGGTTTCGGAAAGCATTGCCGCGCTTCGGCTGGAGCAAATGCTCAAAGGGCCCTACGACAACTCCAACGCCGTGCTCTCGCTGCACGCGGGCGCGGGCGGAACGGAGGCGCAGGACTGGACCGAGATGCTCTACCGCATGTACACCCGCTACTGCGAGCGCAGAGGCTGGACGGTGCGTGAGTTGGATATGCTCGACGGCGACGACGCGGGCGTAAAATCCGTTACCTTTGAGGTAACCGGCGATAATGCCTACGGCTATCTCAAGGCGGAAAAGGGCGTGCACCGGCTCGTCCGTATTTCACCGTTTGATTCCAGCGGACGAAGGCACACGTCGTTTTCCTCGCTGGACGTCACGCCGATCTTCGACGACGACACGGGCGATCTCAAGATCGATCCGGACGATCTGCGCGTGGACACCTACCGCAGCAGCGGCGCGGGCGGACAGCACGTCAACAAGACCAGCTCGGCAATTCGCATCACCCACCTGCCGACGAACATCGTTGTGCAGTGCCAGAACGAGCGCAGCCAGATTCAGAACCGCGAAACGGCCATGCGCATGCTCCGAGGCAAACTGCTCGAACTGCAGGATCGTGAGCGCGAAGAGCAGATGTCGCAGATCAAGGGCGAAATGAAGAAGATCGAATGGGGCAGCCAGATCCGCAGCTATGTCTTCCAGCCGTATACGCTGGTCAAGGACCATCGAACGGGCGCGGAAAACGGCAACATTCAGGCGGTGATGGACGGCGACATCGAAAACTTTATCCACGCCTATCTCGTGCAATCTTAAACGTTCTTTTGCTTTTTTTCTTGTAAGAAAAGAAGAGTAACCTTTATGAAATTCGATTATGAGCTAGTCGGCAAAATCGGCTCCATGGCGCTGATTCGCCGGGCGGACAACGACATCGACTACAATATCTTCTCCCGCCTCGGCGCGGAGTTGCGCCCCGGCATGATCTGGGTCAGCAGCGGCGCAACCGAAATCGGTCGCCTGGACTACATCCGCCGAAACGGCAAAGAGCTCACCGGCGATATTGAGGAAGTCAAGGCGGACTATGCGTCGCAGGGGCAGACCATCTTGATGATGGAATACCGGCGCTACATTCCGGATCGCTACAGCGTGCGCCAGCTTCTCGTGGAGCACACGCACTTCAACGACGAGGAGAAGCGAAAGCACATTCGTGGCTTTCTTCTTCGCGCGGCAAAACAAAACGCGATTCCGATCATCAACTACAACGACCCCGTGAGCATTGAGGAAATCCGCAAGATGGAGCTCGCCACCCTGCGCAAACAGGGCGAGAACGTTGTGGAGTGCATCGACAACGACGAGACAGCCTCCGTCATCTGCTCGCTGGTGCACGCGAAATACCTCGTGATTCTGACCAGCGCGGACGGAATCTACCGCGACCCGAACGATCCTTCTACCCTCGTTCCCGTTGTCGAAGGCAAGGACGCGGAGGAGGTCATCGAACAGATTGACGCGCTGTCCGACAGCTGCGTCGGCGCCAGCCGGGCGGGCGCAAACGGCGCGCGCGCGAAGCTGGACTTCATCAAGCGGCCGATTCGCGAGGGAACCACGGTGTACATCGCCAGCGCACAGCAGCGCATCGCCGACCTGCTCAACGGCACAGGCAAGTGCACAGTGTTCCGCACACGTTAACGAGAAAGATCGAATAACAACAAATATTTATTGACAAACGATAAATACGGTGATAGACTGACGCCAGTTGCAACGTCAGTCTATTTTTATTTGATGCAAAGGAGAAACTCAACCTTATGAAGAAAACTTCTCTGTTTAACCGTCTTGTGCAAGGTTGCATTGTGATTGGAATGCTCGCCGGCATCGCATTGATCATCGACATCTACGCAATCGAGATGCCGATTGTCACGGATTTCTTTACGCGGGAGGGCAAGCCGGAGTATTACGCAATGCTTTCCGGCATTATTTCGACGCTCTGTATCCTTGGCGCGGAGTACATTGCGTTTACCCTGTTTTGCATGATGAACACGCTGGATCGCGATCCGTTTGTGCAGGCAAACGTCAACGCGCTCAAGCGCATGGGGAACGTTGCGCTCATCATTGCGCTGCTGGGGCTGAGCACGATGCTGCTGCACCCTGTTCCGCTCGCGGTGATCGCGGCGGCGCCGGTCGCCATGTGCGGATTGTTTTCCATTGTGCTCAGCCGCGTGTTCGCGCAGGCGGTTGCGTACAAGCAGGAAAACGACCTGACGGTCTGACGGAGGCGGTGCTATGATTCAAGTCAATCTGGATATCATGATGGCCAAGCGAAAGATCAGCCTCAACGAATTGGCAAAACGAATGGATATTTCGCTGGCGAACCTTTCGATTCTCAAGAACAACAAATGCAGGGCAATCCGGTTTTCAACCTTAAGCAGCCTCTGCGAAATCCTCGAGTGCGAGGCGGGCGATCTTCTGGTCTACGTGAAAGGAGACGATCCAAATGGAGACGAATCCGGCGACGAGTAACGCAATCGAACCGGAGCAAAAGCACCCCGCGCCGACGAAGCCACAACTCTGGCTACTGCTCGGGGCAGTTCTCATCGGCGTGGTCTGCAAACTCTGGATGGAATTCGACAATTACCTTCTCTACTCGGTGTTCTGGCTTGTTGCGCTCGCGGTGTTTGTGGCGTTCAATTTCAAGCGAGTCGTAACGAATAGAACCGTGCTCGCGCTGATTGTGCCGACGCTCGCGCTCTGCGTAATACTGATACTCGACTACATGAACCATGAGATGTTGGGCTATACGATGCTCGCCATCCCCGCGCTGATGATGACCATTGGCGTGTTCACCACGCAGGAAATCTCGGTCAAACGCGAAGGCAAAGCCGTCGTCGGCGTATTGATCGCGTTGTTCTTCAAGACCTTTACCGCAATTGGCGCGTACTTTCGGGCGTATGCGGGCGTATTTCGCACAAAGGAACGCTCTGGGACGTGGCACGGTTGGGTAGGACTGGTGATTGGCCTGCCGCTGATGGCAATCGTGCTTGCGCTGCTGGCCAGCGCAGACGCCGGAACGGCGAATCTACTCGACGGGTTGTTTGACTACGTCATAATCTGTGAATGGCTCTGGCGGATGATCGTTGTGTTCGTTACGAGCATGCTGTTCTACTCGCTGTTTTACAACCTGACCTGGGGCAAGCGGGACGCGGATCTCCCGCCGGTGAAGCAGAACTGGGCGGTTGCGGGACCCGGCACGGTGATTGGATTGCTGCTTCTGGCCTACGCGCTGTTTACCTACGTGCAGTTTGGTTATCTCTTTGGCGGTGTGCTGCCGGTGGACCTGACCTACAGCGAGTACGCGCGGGAGGGCTTTGGGCAGTTCCTCGCGGTTACGATTATCAACTTCGTTGTGCTGGGAATCAGCCTCACAAAGAGTGAACCAAAGCGAGCGATTCGCGTGTTTCAAACCTTGCTGCTCGTCGCAAGCTTGATTGTGCTTGCCTCCGCCTGCTGGCGGATGCTGCTCTACGTTGGCGCATACGGGCTGACGATTCGCCGTGTGATGTCGCTCTGGCTGATGGCGTACTTCGTATTTCTCACGGGAGTTGGCGTGGTGCGCATCTATCGCGAACAAACTCCGTTTTTACGCATTGGCGCGTTTGCGCTGATCTACTGGTACGCGGCGTTTCTCTGCGTGAACTGGAACACGCTGATGTGCGCATACAACGCGGCCCACTAACCTGACGGATTAGCAATCGAGAACTCGCTCCCCCAACGGCGTCGCATGCAGCGGCGTCGTTTTTTGCCGTCAATTGTCGGTTTCATCGAAAAAAATATTGTATTTTACATGTGGTTGTCATACAATAAACTCAAAATACGATATCAGTTTACGGAGTTTTTATGACGAACGACGCGGAGCTTTACAACGAAACGCTGCGGCTCTACTGGGAGCAGGGGTTGAAGTTCACGATGGACGACCTGAGCGATCGGCTCTCGATTAGCAAAAAGACGCTCTATGAAATGGTGCGTTCGAAGGAAGAGCTGGTCACGCGCATGATTGAGCGGTACTTCGAGTTGCTTGCGGTCGAACAGGACGCGATCCACCGCGACACATCGCTCTCCACGCTGGAAAAACTGAAACGGCTCCTGTCTGCAATTCCCGCCTTTCCGATCAAGTCCTATCACTTAAAAGAGCTCAGAACAACCTACCCAAGCGCATTTTACATTTTAAACGAGCGTCTCAGCCGGGGCTGGGAACGCACGTTTTCGGTGATCGATCTGGCCAAGGCGGAAGGTACGATTGGTGAGCTGGACAACGAATTCTTCAGCAAGGTGTTTGCCGCGTCGGTCGAGCGATTTTTAGAGGAAGACGAGATCGACTCGGAATACTCGTTTAAACAAAAGCTGGAACAACTGGTCAATATGCTGCTATTTGGAATTTGCAGGAAGGGGTCTGAATCATGAAACACAAACCGAGCCCAACGTCCGACGTCTCCGGAGAAATCCTCGGTTCGCGCAAGAAACGAAAGAAGCGCATCGGTCTGTTCATCTTTCTGGGAATTGTCGTGCTCGTCGCCGCCGCGGCGGTCGTCTACTTTGTTCCCTTCGGAACGTATGACCTCTCGCCTGCGCCAACGACCCTCGTGACGGACGAGGGCAGCTTTGTTTACTATCTGCCGCTCGATTCCGAGAGCCCTTGGGCAAAGTTCCGCGCAAATGACCTGCAAAACGGCAGAACACCCGTGGTTCCGGCGGAGAACGACAAACAGCCCTGGGTCTATCAAACCGGCAAGGGCATCTTCTCCTCGCCGGTCATCGACGGGGACGGTAACTGTTACATCGGCTCCGCGGACACAATGTTCTACTGCTTCAACCCGGACGGCACGGTTAAGTGGTCGTATAAGACCGGCGAAATCATCGATTCCTCCGCGCTGCTGGACAACAAAGGTCGCGTGATCGTTGCCTCCGGCGACGCGATTACCTACTGCTTCAACCGCGAAACGGGCGAGTTGCTCTGGAAGTTCACCGCGGACACGGCGGAACAGCTCATGGAAAAATACGGCATTAAGACCTGGAACGTGAACTGGTTCGAGGGGAACGTCGGCATTCTGCCGGACGGAACGTTGCTCGTGCCAAACGACAACTGCCTCGTCTATTGCCTCGATCCGGACACCGGCGCGGTGAAGTCCGTATTCACGGCAAACGACCTGATCTGGTCGCTGCCAGCGGTCAACACGAAGACCGGAAATATCTTCTTTGCAACCTGCCATCAGCTGCTGCAAAACGCGTTTAGTTACAACGTTGACGGCACAAAGCGCTGGGTGCGCGGCGACTTCTTAGGCACCGTCGCGGCAACTACAATGCTCACGAGCGACGCGGAAAACGGCGCGGTACTCGTCGGCGGGTTCGACGGGTACCTGCGTGCCATGGCGCAGGACAGCGGAAAGCAACTTTGGGCGTTTGGCACGAACGACCACATCTACGCCAGCCCCGCGCAGCTTTCCGACGGCACCGTGCTGCAGGCCAGCACGGACGGAACGCTCTATGCGATTGACCCGAACACCGGCAAGGCAATTTGGGAATTCGATACGCTCGAACCCATCCGCTCCTCTCCGGCGGTGGACGGAAATGACAACGTCTACTTCGGCAACGGCGAAGGCAAGCTCTATTGCATCAACCCGGATGGCACCCTGCGCTGGAGCTACCAGTGCATTCAGGCAAACCGCAACGATCTCAACGGTTCCCCCGCGCTGGGGTTTGACGGCGTGTACATTGCGGGCGAGAGCGGCGAAGTGTTCTTCGTTCCGTATGACTATCCGCTGACCGAGGCGGGTAAGCAGGACCCCCGCTGCTACACCGGCGGCGAGGACATGCCGAATAGCGGCGCGGATCTCGTGTTTACCACATCCTTTGGCGCGCTGGAGCAGACGCCGGAGGAGGCGATTGCCGCGAACGACCCGATTACGCTCTCGCTGCTCGTACGCAAGGACGGGGACAACTTGCTCTCCGCGCTGGTGCGCAACTCCGTGCAGGTGTCGGTGTCCGGCAACGAGGGGTACCGCGTCGAGGTTGGCGCGACGAATAAGTTCGTCAACATCATCCCCAAGGAGTATTGGACGCCGGACGCGAGCGGGAATATCACCGTTACGATTCGGGCGGACTACAACACGAACCTCAGCCGCTTTGGCCTCAAGTTCTTTGGTGGAACGAAAGCGGGGACCATCGAAAAGAGCTTTACCTTCCGGGTGAACGGCGGGTCGGGCGCGGCGAATCCGTTCACCACGGCGGAGGACGGGGCACAGAGTGTAATTGAACTTTCGCGGCTGTCCATGCCGACACCTTCCATGCTACCTTCCTACAACCAGATCGGCTTTGATTCGCTGCACTACATTGGCGGCGTGCTCTATCGAAAGGCCAACGGGCAGGCGGTCGTTTGGGTCATTGAGGGTCGACAGGGCGAAAACGGGAAGGTCACGATCAATCCGGACGTGAAGACCCGCTATCCACTGTTGATGGATTATCAAAACGGGTTTGTCACCCTGTCCAACTACAAGGGCTTTAAGATCAATTTCATCGGCACCTGGGACATGCCGTTTGCTTCCTACCGGATCGACACCGCGCTGAACGCCAGCGGTGAGTTCGACCAGCCCGCGACGATTACCGCCGTCGCCAACTGCGATGAGATTGCCTACTACGGGCCGGGGCTGAAGCTGACCGGCATGAGTGAGTTCAAAACCGGGCAGATGTTCGCGCGCGGCGCCTGCAACATCGCTTCCTGGGACAAGGCGACCATGCCGGAGGGCGTGGGTTCCGTCGCGGTGCAGCTGGGCAAGGACGCCGTAACCGCCACGTTTACGGGCAGCAGCATCCGCGCGGACGAGCACGTGATCGGCATCCTCCTGGCCGACAAGGACGGCGACCCGTTGTCGCTTTACTACACCAAGAACACCAGCGTTGTGGCAAACGACGACGGAACGGTGCAATCCGTAACGGTTTCGTTTGACAAGGGTGAGGATGTGTCTTCCACGGCGCGCGCCTATGTGCTCGTGGACACGTATCCAGTGTATGTCGACGCGGCGTTGAAGCCCGTGGTGGATTAACAACTGCAAGCTACAAAAAACGGAGGGGCGTTTGCCTCTCCGTTTTGCTATCGCAGATAAAAAATAAGTTGCAATTGATTCTTGAATTACTCATCGTCGCTTGTCGAAGCGGGCGTTTGCGGGAGCCATTGCTTCAGTATACGTGAAAACAGCCAGCTATTGGCAACGGCGGTCAGCGAGAACCCAAAGAGGAACCAGAAGATGCTACTCAACAGTAGGTAATACGGCGCAAACAACAATAAGCCCAGCGGAAGCAGCGTCAGCGCGGCTGCGACGAGCGCGGTCAGCGGATGCGTCACGGCGAGCACAAACGCGTTTCTGAGCGTCCGCCAAACCGAGTTGTCAAACCGTGCTTGCAGGGCAAACGCAACGGGCAGCGTGATGGCCGCCGCCAGCGCGAGCAATCCCGAACCAACCCAGAACACGAGCGGAAACGCGGCGGGGTTTGCCTGCATGACGCGTAGGTCGAGAAACAACCCAGCGCCGAGCACAAGAAACAGAACCGTCAGCAACGTGGCCTGCCAGAAATTCCGGCGAAACGCGGAAAAGAAGGTTCGTGCTATCTGCTTGTCCTCGCCGCGCACCATCTGGAACGAAACCGTGTACAGCGCGGCGGCGGATGCGCCAATGGTCACGACGGGAATGGAGCAAAGCAGGAACAGAATATTGACCAGCGCAAGATCGCCCACGCGGCCGATGGCGCGCATGAGGGGGCTGTCCGGTCGAAAGGCGGAATTGCTCATCGGCTGTTTGGCGGGTTTGGTACGCCAGTCCTTTCGGTAGATTGTCTTCATGATAACACGGGGCGTAGCAGGAAAGAAGCGGGCGTTTAGCCCGCTTCTCCCGTTTTCTCATCCAGCGTAAACCGCAGGCGGTAGGTGCGTGCTTCCCCGCCCTCCAGGAAAGGCAGCTCCCCGCGGGAAAGCGCGTCCTCGTGCCCGTCGATCGGCGCGTTTGCTGGCTCGAGTCCCATGACGTATTCGCCTTTGACAAAATTCTTCCATTGCACAAAGTGGTCAAGCGTCGTCGTGTCAAACGCGAGACGGAGACGAATCTGCTCCCGCGCGTTCTCTAACGTTGCGGTGGTCCAGCCGTTTGCGTCCTTGGTGGGCGTGTAGTAATAGCAGGCTTCCTCCATCGCGTCCTGCGGCGGCAGAATCTCGTTCAGCCGTGGTAACTCCTGCTCGGCAAACGGCGTCCGCGCGCGCACCGCAGAATGCGGAATCGAGAACGCGGAGTCCGGTTGCAGCAGCGGATAACCCATATTGCAGTGGTAGAGAATCGTGTGCGGCACGCGGCGAAAGCCCTCGTTTTTTACGACGTCGATGATCTCGACTTCATCCTTGCGATAGCAAACGCGAATGGTTCGGGTGAGCGACAGGTTCGTTCCCGCGAGCATGCCCTCCTTCATCGTTCCGGTGAGTTCGACGATGGGGCCGTCCTCATCTTCCGTTTCCACGATGTTCAGGTGTTCGGCGGGGCGGTTGGCGATGCACCCGTGTTCCTTTTGCGTGTCCCAATCCAAGCCGCTGCGAAGGCCGGTGTTCGATAGTCCGCAGGTGTAGAGAAATCCGCCGGAGAACGCCTCACTCCAGCCCTCGCCGGTGACCTCGTAGTAGGCGGGGTGGCTCAGGCCGTTGCAGGTGATGTAGTTCATGCAGCGGCCCTTGTAGCGCAGCACGGGGATGTCCATGCAGCGGTCGACGGCGATAGTAAGCGAAAGGTTGCCGCCGTTGTGAATGTCGACGACTCGAACGCCGTCCGCGCGTCCGCCGATGAGGTGGGATTCGCGCACGGAAAAGAGCTGCTCGCGGTTGCCGACGTATTGCTTCGTTTCGAAATAGTTCATTCGGTTCCTGCCTTAAAACAGCGGTTCGAGCCGGTCATACAGCGCGCTGTACTTTTCGTAGAGTTGGTCATAGAGCGCAAACTGCGCCGCGTCCGGCTGCCGCCAGTCGGTGACTTTGTTGGCGAGCGCTGCCGCCGCTTCCGCGCTCTCAAAGTAACCGAGCGCGACGGCGGAGAGAATCGCAACGCCGAGAGAGGCGCACTCCGGCTCGGCCAGCGCGCCGATGGGCTTTTTGGAAACATCCGCCTTGATCTGTTGCCAGACAGCACTTTTCGCGCCGCCGCCGAGCGAACGGATTTCGTCGACCTTAATGTGGTTGACCTCCTCGATGAGTTCCATGTTTTCGCGCAGCATACAAGCCACGCCCTCGAAAATTGCGCGGAGGAAGTGTGCCTTGGTCGAGTCCAGTCCCGCGCCAAAGAACACGCCGCGGACGGCGGAATTCGCATGCGGCTGCAGGCTCCCGTTGAGATAGGGGTACGCGATCAGCCCGTTTGCGCCGGGTTCCGTCGAGGCGACCATTTCGTCAATCTGCGCGTAGACGGAGCGGCCTTGCCGCTCGGCCTGCTCGGATTCCAGCTCGCAGAAATTATCCTTAAACCACTTGAGGAACATGCCCGCCGTCATGCTGATCGTAATCATCAGATAGCGATTCGGCAGATAGTGCCGGTAGACTGTGACGCGCGAAGGGTGGTTCAGGTCGGGTTTGTCGAGCGTGGCAACGAGGCAGAGCGCCGTGCCCGTGGTCTCCGTCAGGATGCCCGGCACGAGATTGCCCGCGCCGATGGCGCCCGCGGTCTGATCCATGGCGCCGGTGACGACCTTGACCGTCTCCGAAAGCCCCAACTCGCCGCGAACATCCGGCAGCACGCCCGCCGGAACGACTGCGCCGCATTCCAACAGGGTTGGCAGTTTCGCCGGGTCAATGCCCGCCGCGTTCAGCATTTCGATCCAGTATCCGTCCGAGGAAAGCTGAAACCAACCGGTGCTTGTGGCGAGCGCTTTTTCGCTCACGCGTGCGCCGGTCATGCGAAAGATGATGTAGTCCTCCAGCAGCAGGAACGTTTGCGTTTTCTCGTAGACATCCGTTTCGTGCTCTTTCAACCAGAGCAGCTTGGCAACCGGTGTATAACCGTTGAGCTCCGGCAGGCCGGTTTCGCGGTAGAAGCGCTCCGCTGGATAGCGCTCGCCTAACCGCGCCGCCTGCTCGCCCGCGCGCTCGTCCAGCCAGACAATTGCGTTTCGCAGCGCATGTCCGGCATTGTCAATCGGAATAAACGTTTCCCCCTGCGTGGTGCAGGAGATGGCGACGATCTGCTTTGCGTCGATGCCCGCTTTGGCAATGGCGCGTTTCGCGCCGTCCAGCACCGCGCGCCAGTAGGTCTCCGGTTCGAGTTCGACAAAGCCGGGGCGCTCCGTGAGCAGGCGGTATTCACCGTTCGCGTGACCCAGCAGGCGCAGCGAACGGTCGAACACGCAGGTTTTGACGGACGTGGTGCCGATGTCGAAGGTCAGAAAGCAGTCCAAATGGATTCCTCCGCTCGATGGTTTCTTGCGTCAGGCGCGGACGTACTCCACGCCCCAGAGGTCGCAGAGCATCTTCCAGCGGTTGGCGACGTCGCCGAGGCTGATCACCTCGTGGTGTGTGCCGCCCGCACGGAGCCAGTTTTCGACGCAGGTGGTCACGCCGCTGTCCGGCCGCCAGAAGATATACGGCATTTCGCAGCCGGTGAGGTCGTTCTTTGGCAGGATGTCGCCCGTCGCGGTGACGAGGCGGAAGTGTTCGCCGCGCATCGGCGCAAGCGAGGTCAGCGTAGAGCGGCCAACCTCCGGCGTAAACATCAGCGTCGGCGGATTCTCCAGCCCGCCCTCGCCAAGGTAGCGGTCGATCAGGCGGGGCTTGACGTCCTTGCGGTGCGTCGCCCAGTTGCCTTCGCCCGCGTGGCAGAAGCAGATGGCGTTCTCCTCGAAGTCCATCATGTACATTTCGGTGAAGTTGCCGCCGCCGTCGCCCAAGCGATGCGCTGCGGCGACCATGGACGCGCAGACAAAGTCGCCCTCCGCCGCGTAGCCATAGCCGTCCGCCATGAGCTGGGAAGCCGCGTAGAGCGGCAGTTGACGAAAGCGCTTGTCGTCGCCAAAGATATCGAACTGCGCAGTGAACGCGCCGAATTCCTTGTCGACAAGCCACTGCTTGAAGCCGAGGTACAGTTTGACCGCTTCCGCGTGGCTCTCGTAGCTGAGCTTGGGGTCCATCGTGAACGTTGCGCGATCCTTTTCAATCTGCGCGTCAATCTGCGCCTTGGTCACATCCTGCATTCGCGTATAGACGGAGCCGACCGTGTCGTTGCAGATTTCAACGCCGATGTTCTGATAGTAGGCCATGTCGTCAATCAGGATGTCGCCCATGCCGCACATGCGACTGAGCACGCCAACCTTCATGCCCCGTAGCGCGCGATAGGTCATTGCCGCCCGAGAGAAGTCCTCAACGAAGCGAACGAGGCGCGGATCGTGCCGCTCGCCTGCGAAGAACTGACACGTAAAGCCGCTGCGAACGATCATGTTTGCGTTGTCCTGCGCGCCGTGGATGCCCTGATTCACGGTCAGATCCAGCTCCAGGAAGTCCTTCTTGACCGTGGAGTCCGGTTGAACAACCGCGAGCGCGATGGGCAGGCGGTTGTCCTGCAGCGCGTGCTGCAGGTAGACCGCGTGGCTGTAGGTCAGCAGCACGATCAGGATTCCGTCGTACTGCTGTTCGTTGAAATAGCGCACCTTCTGTTCGATGCTCGCGCGGTTGAGCCCCGAGCCGGGAAAGTCGACGTCCGCAACGCCGGAAAACAGCGCGGCGAGTTCGCGCGCGTAGGATTCCTGCC
This sequence comes from uncultured Christensenella sp., assembly GCA_964509485.1. GTDB lineage: Bacteria > Bacillota > Clostridia > Christensenellales > CAG-138 > UBA7703. The sequence continues at coordinate 9,191 of CAZDXW010000035.1, read as the reverse complement.
GCGCGGTGATGCCGGCAAAAATTGGCTCGTATCCGTCCGTCATCAGCCCAAGCAGGCCAAGTTTCGGTTTTCTGAAAGGAAGCATATTCGGTTTATCCTCCGTATAACGTTTGAAAATGACCTTACTTGATGGCGCCCATGCTCATGCCCTTGACAATGCTCTTTTGGAAGATTGCGTAGACCGCAAGCGCCGGAATCGCGCTCATGAGAAGACCCGCGTACTGGAACGGCGGATCGCCGGTGTAGCGGCCAATCAACGACGAGAGCGCGACCATAACCGTGCGCTTGTCCATGCTCTTTAAAAGCACCATTGGCGTAAACAGGTCGTTCCAGCTGCAGATGAAGAAGAAGATGATTGTCAGCGAAATCGCCGGCCAGCCCATCGGCATAACCACGTGTCGCAGCCGGCCAAAGTAATCGCAACCGTCAATCGTCGCCGCCTCGATCAGCTCGTTTGGAATGCTCTTGAAGTTTGCGGTCATGAGCATAATCGTCTCCGGCAGGAACATCGCCCAGTAGGCGATGATCACGCCGAGGTAGCTGTCCACGAGGCCGACCTTGGCAAAGCTGATGTACATTGGAATCATCGTAACCTGCGCGGGGACGAACAGCGTTGCCAGAATCGCAAGATAGATGCCGTTTTTGCCCCTGAACTCCACCTTGGCAAACGAATACGCCGCGAGGGTTCCAAAGACCACGAGCCCCAACACCGTAAAGAACGAAATGATGAAGCTGTTGCCAAAGAGCTCCAGAATCTTAAACTGGCTGATCATGGTGACGAAGTTCTGCCACTCCAGTTTCGCTTGCGGCAAGCCGAAGGGGTTGACATAATATTCGCCGAGCGACTTGAGCGAATTGATCAGCATGTAGTAGAGCGGGTAAAGAAACGAAACCGCGAGAATCAGCAGCAGGAGGAAGATCACCACGCGGCCAACCGTGCGCCAGAATTTTTGGGGTGTGGATGCGCTTGTTTTCATACGATCAACCCCATTTCTTCTCGGCGACATCGGAGAGCTTCATCTCCGCGCCGGTGATGAGCATCACGATGATAAACAGCACCACGGAGATGGCGCAGGCCATGCCGAGCTGGCTACCCGTGACGAACGATTTTTCGTAGATCATGTAGTCCAGCGTCATGGTTTCGTAGCCGGGTCCGCCGCCGGTCATCGAGTAGATCAGCGAGAACAGGCTCGTAAATGTCCAGACCACGGCCATCACGACGCAATAGGTGATGACGCTTGTGATCATCGGCAGCACGACTTTGAATGTGCGCTGAAAAAAGTTCGCGCCGTCGAGCCGCGCCGCTTCAAACACGCTGGGGTCAATGCTGGACATGCCACCGAGAATGACGATCGTCTGCCAGCCGATGGAGTACCAGGTGATGCAGCCGACCATGATCGGCAGCGCGGTTGATCCGTCGCCCATCCATTCGCGGACAGAAGCGCCCGCGCCGAGTGCCTCGAGTACCTTGTTGACGGGGCCGTCGAGGCTGAACATGGAGCGGAAGAGGTAACCGAGGATCACGAGGGAAATGATCTGCGGAATGTAGTAGATCGCCCGGAACGCCTTCCAGCCGGGCACCTGTTCATATAGAAGCACCGCAACGACGAGGCCAATGATGACCTGCAGCGGCACACTCAGCAGCAGCACGAGGTTGTTCTTGAACAGCGTCATGAACAGCCCCGAACCGAAGAATTCCTTGTAATTGGCAAGCCCGACAAAGTCGTTCTTGTAGAGGCCGTCCCAGTTGGTGAAGCTGCGGTAGATCGTCGCCAGAATCGGATACGCCTTGACGAACAGCAGAATCAAAAGGACGGGCAGCAGCGAAAGATACGCGATGCGGGCGCGCTTACGCTGTATGTCTCCCGCGCGGGGGAGTGCCGCGATGGAGGCGGATTTTTGTGCCATGGGATCGTCTCCTTTGATAAGCCCCAAGGGCGGTTACCCGCCCTTGGGACCGGATTACGCTTTGGGAAAGGGGTTATTTCACTACTTTGCTGTCGAGATCCGCCGCGAATTCCGCGGGGGTCATCTTGCCGGCGAGCACGAGCGGGAGCAGGTTGTAGAAGTCGCCGACGATGTTCGTGTAGAGCGAGTTGTCCACCCAGTAGACGGTCTTGTCCGCCCAGGTGAAGAGCTTGGCCGCGGCGGAACCTTCCGCGAGGCCGAGGTCGGCGGCGGAGATGTCCGTGCGGGTCGGAACCTTGGACTGCACCTGCAGGAACTTCATGACCTCGTCCTTGCTGTTGAGGAAGGAGAGGAACTTAACCGCGAGTTCGGGGTTCTTGCAGTCCTTGGAGACCACGAGGCACTGGCCCGGGCCGCCGATGGTCTTGTCGGTGATCTGCGCGCCCGGGAAGTCCGGCGGCAGCATGACGCCAACGTTCTCCGCGCCGAGGGCGGTTTCCGCGTCGGAAACAACGGAGGAGACCTGCGGCATCATGGCGACGGTGCCCTGGCAGAACTTGTTCCAGCTATCGGCGGAGGTGACGGCGTCCGCATTCAGGTAGCCGTTTGTCATCGTCGAGCGATAGTATTCGACCGCGGAGAGCAGACCCTGATCGTCCGCAAACTTGGTTTCGCCCTTGCAGTTGCTGATGATGCGGTCAAAGCCGGACTGCTGAATCCACCAGTAACCGACGACGTAGCAGCCGAACCACGGGAAGCTCTCGTCCGAAGCGATGGGCTGGTAGCCCTTGTCCTTGATGGTCTGGCAGGCGGCGTTGAAGGCTTCGATCGTGCGCGGCGGGTTGTTGTCGAAGTCGAGGCCGCAGTCCTTGATGATCTGCTTGTTGTAGATGAAGAAGCAGATCTGGTTGTCGCTTGTCGGATAACCAAGCACGGCGCCGGTTGCGGGGGAGGTGACGGAATCCCAACCGGTGATGTTCGCCTTGTCTTCGGTCGGAACCAGCTTGGAGATGTCGAGGATGACGTCTTCCATGGCGAAGATGTTCTGTCCGGTCCAGAGGTTGGCAATGTCCGGGGCGGTTCCGGCCATCGCGTCCGCTTTAAAGGTCTGGTGCGCGGTTTCGCCGTCCGCGGAAACCACGAGCTCAACCGTTACGCCGGGGTTGGCATCTTCAAAGCGTTTGATGGCCTGGGAGATGTACCAGTCTTCCTGCGCGAGTTTCTGCTCGCTGGGGCCAATGTAGCTGTCCTTGCCGTTGATCCAAATCGTGAGCTTGTTGGCATCGGCTTTCTTGGCGCAGCCGGTGAGCGTGGCCAGGGTGCCAAGCATCAGGGCGACGACGAGAAGAAGAGCAATGGCTTTTTTCATCTGTAACTTCATTCCTGTTCCATCCTTTGCTAGATATATTTGAATCAGGGCGTTAACACCCAAAATTCCGAAGGAAGGTGTCCTGCCGGACGGGCGCGTCAACGAAAAACGTTGGCGCAGATCTATTTGAATCAGGGCGTTGATACCCAAAATTCCGAAGGAAGGCGTCCTGCCGGACGGGCGCGTCAACGGGAAGTGGTTGACGCTGATATTTTGAATACAGGGCGGCATTGCCTTAAATTCCGAAGCAAATCGGCACCTGCCGAAATCGGGGAACAACAAAAAAACGATTCGATCGCGATACTTCTCTGTACGCGGAGCAATTCGTTGGGCGTTTCGGTCTTAATTGTCTCGCTCGCAGGCGGTTGGTTGACGTTTTTCGAAAGTAGTTGCGAACTTGTATGCAGATATGTTATATTAACTACAAAAGGTGCGAACCGCACCCTTACAAGGCATATCCTGCCACGAACAAAAGAAAAAGTCAAGTATTATTGCGAAAATATTCGCGATTGACAGAAACCGATTCTTGCAGTTAAATGGTAGATGATAGCAAATATCCCATAACTAGTCTGTTCTATATCAAAATCTTATCTGCAACTTATCTGGGGGTAGACACGTATGCTCGACAAAACCGGCGCCGTGCCGCTGTATGCGCAACTGGCCGATGTGCTCAAGGGAAAGATGATTTCCGGCGAGATTCGACCGGGCGATAAGCTCAAGAGCGAAGCGGAAATGGTCGAGGAGTTTGGCGTCGGCCGGCTCACGGTGCGCAGCGCGCTCTCCCTTCTCGTGGAAGCGGGTTATCTGGAAAAGGCGCAGGGCAAGGGCACGTTCTGCAAGGCGGCGGGCGAGGTGAACTACCTCAACATCGAAGCCGTACTCGACATGGGCAACACCTACTTTATCCCGACCTACTACGTCAAAGGCATTTCCGAAGTGCTCGCGGGCAACAACTGCAACTTCATCATCAGCGACACCAATTCCAACGCGGAGAGTCTCTGCTCGCAGCTCGAGCAGATGTTGCTCAAGAACAGCTCCGGCGTGATCTTTCAGCTCACGCAGGTGGAGCTTTCGCCGGAGATTCGCGCGCGGCTGTTTGCCTGTCTGACCGCGTTTAAAAATCGTGGCATTCCTTGCATCATGATTGACAGCCGGCTGGAGGACGCGGACGTGTCCTACGTCGTGCTCGACGAAACGGCGGGCGGCGCGCGTGTTGCCGAGCACTTTGCCGCGTTCGGGCACAAGAAATGCGCCGTTGCCTACCGCGGCAACTGCTGCGACGCGCTGCAGCGCTATCAGGGGTTTTGCAAGGCGGCGAAGATGTTCAGCATGGAGGAACCGGTTGCGCTCTCCTGTGGCGAAACGCTGGAGGCGGAACTGCTGGACGCGGTTCGCTCGCGCGGAGTGACGGCGGTGTTTGGGTATAACGACGAGATCGCGGTTCGGTGCCTGCGAGCGCTCAGAAAACACGGAATCTCCGTGCCGGAGCAGGTTTCGCTGATTGGCTTCGACGATTCTTATTTAGCGACGACGAGCGACCCGCAGCTGACGACGATTTCGCACCCCAAGGAAGTGATGGGACGGCATACGGCGCAGGCACTGTTGAAGTTGATTCGAAAGCAGATTCGCACGCCGTACACGGAGGTGTTTCATCCGGAGCTGGTCAAGCGCAGCTCCTGCGCGCGGGCAAAGGAGTAACGAACGGCTTGCCTCCCCCGGATGAGGGAACGATAAAGAGCACAAAAGCGACGGAATACTCCGCCGCTTTTTTGATGCTCCGCGCTTACGCTACGGTAAAGCGATAGATCGTTTCGGTCGTGTAAAGATCGCCCGCCTTGAGCACGATGCTCGGAAAGTGCGGGTGCTGCATGGCGTTTGCGAAATGCTGTGTTTCGAGGCAGAACCCCGCGCGACCCTGATAGATCGCGCCGCCTTTTCCGCCGAGACTGCACATATCGTATGGCGTAAAGAGCTGTACCCCCGGCTGGTCGGTCAGCACGTCCATGCCGATTCCGCCCGCCGGATCAAACGCGCGGGCAACCAGCTCCACGCCGCCCTGCGGATGGTTCAACACAAAGTTGTGGTCGTAGCCCAGGGCAGCGTCCATCAGAAACTCATGGGAAGCGATGTCCTGCCCGATGGGTTTTTCCGCGCGAAAATCGAGCGGCGTACCCGCCACATCCGCAATTTCGCCAGTTGGCAGTATTGTCAGGTCGATGCAGGTAAACCGATTCGCGTCAATGCGCAGCGTCTGCTCCAACACGGTGCCGGAGCCCTGCCCGGCGAGGTTGAAATACGCGTGGTTTGTCAGGCTGCAAAGCGTGTCCCGGTCGGACACCGCGAAATAGCGAATGATGAGCGCGTTGTCCTCGCCGAGCCGATAGCTGACCATTGCGCTGAGATTGCCGGGGAATTCCTCCTCGCCGTCCGGGCTGAAGAGCGAAAACACCACGGTGTCCTCTTCGACGGCCGCCTTCCACAGGCGTTTGTCGAATCCGATCTTTCCGCCGTGGGAACTGTTTCCGCAATCGTTGGCAAAGGGATAATACTCCTCCCCGTTGAGCGTATAGTGCGCGCCGCCAATGCGGTTTGCCACGCGGCCAATCGTTGCGCCAATGTACCATTCCTGCCGCTGGTATTCCTCCAGCGTGTCGAACCCGAGCACGACGTCTGTCATTTCACCGTTCCGGTTTGGAACGCACATGCTCCGCCAGGTGGCGCCGTAGTCCAGCAGCGTACAGCACGCGCCGGAAGAATTGGTCATGGTATAGAGGGATACTTCCTCGCCGCCGGGCATCCGCCCGAACGGGGCCTTTGTAATCTGCATGATTTCGCTTCTCCGGGATTTAAAATTCGGGATCGTAGTGTTCGTTCACCGGTTTCCAGACGGCTCGTCGCAGGCAGATGTCCCGAAACCGTAGTTTCGAGCAATACGCCTCAAACCCGAACCGGCCGTACTTCGACGTGTTGATTGGGTCCGGATCGGTGACCTCCAGCACGAGCGCGCCGTCGATGAGGATGAACGCGTGCCCCTGAATGCTGCCCATCTGGATGAAATACTCCTGTCCCGGGACAAACGAAAAGAGCGGATTTGCGGCATTGAGCTTGTAGTCCGGCGACTTCTCAAACCCGACCTTGCCGTGCCACCAGCCCTGCAACCCGCCGACGTAGGCAACGTCCCGCGTGTTGGTTTCGTAATTCCAGCTCCCGCTCCACATGGCGTTGATGTCGTGCGTGCAGGGTAAAATGGTGTTTGCGCGAAACTCCAGCAGCACATCGCCAAGGAAATCCTCGCGCGAAATGACCATGCCGGGGCTGTTGTCGCGGTGCTCGCCAATGAGCCAGCCGTCCTCGACACGCCAGCTTCCGTCGCGAATGTCAAAGTCGGCGGCGAGCACCTCCGGCGTCATGGCTTTTTGCCAGAGGGGAAAGCACTCGTCCAACAGCAATTCTTTCTGTAGTAATCGCATAGGAAACGTCCTTTCGAAAACTCAATTCAGTCCATCCGCTGGATGGCGAGCATGGCGTCGTACAGCGCGAGGAACTGGCGGTGTTTGCGTTCGTAGATCGCGTTTGGCTGCGGCTCGTAGGTGCGCGTGATGCGTATGGTCTCGTCCGCCGCGTCCGTAAGGGAGGCGAACACGCCTGCGGATGTCGCGCCAATCATGGCCGCGCCCAACAGCGCCGCTTCCTTTTCCGCAGGAATGCAGACGGGAATACCCGTCACGTCCGCCTGCATCTGACACCAGACGGCGGATTTTGCGCCGCCGCCGGTCGCGATGATTCGTTCGACGGGCGTGCCGCTTGCGCGGATGCGGTCGCAGTTCTTGCGCAGCAGGTGGCAAACGCCCTCCATGACGGCGAGCGCGAGGTCAAACGCATCGTGTGGACTGCGCAGGCCAAAGAACACCCCACAGGCGTCGCGGTCAAACTCCGGCGCGTTGGTGCCGACGAGATACGGCAAAAACAGCACGTCGTCCGGACGGCGCTCCTGCGCCACGCGGTCGATTTCGGCAAAGTCCGTATTGGGCAGAAATGCGTGCTTGTACCATTCAAGGCTGATGCCGCCGCTCTCCGCGACGGGCAGCATGACATACTGTCCCGGCAAAAACCCGTAGTGCATGGGAATGCCCGTGTCGCGCGGCGCGGGTTCGGCGGCGAGCGTGGAAAGGCCGAGCACCGTTCCGGTGGACAGGCTCAATAAGCCTGTGCGGACATTGCCGGTGCCGATCATGCCGCAAAAATGGTCGAGCGTGCCGCGGTTGATTGCAACGTCCGGCGGCAGGCCGAGCGTTGTTGCAAGTTCCGGCAGGAGCATGCCCGCCGGTTCACAGGGTTCGGCAAGCGGAGGCAGTTGCTCGTCACAAATGCCCAGATACGCGAGCATCTCCGGCCAGTAGCGCCGCTCGTAGATATCGAAGTAAAACGAAAACGTCGCAATGGAACAGTCCGCCGCGAGCGATCCCGTCAGACGATAGGCGATGTAGTCCTTGAGCAGCACGTAGTGCGCCGCCTTGGAGAATACCTCCGGGCGGTGCTTGCGCAGCCAGAGAATCTTGGTGGCGGGCCAGGTGGGCAGCGCGGCGGGTTGTCCGGTATGCGCGTAGCACGTTTCGCCGGGGAATGCCGCTTCCAGCTCCGCGCACTCCGCCTGCGAGCGCTCGTCCATCCAGGAGATCGCGTTCATCAGCGGCCGACCGGACGCGTCGAGCACCAGCAGCGACTCCGCCTGCCCCGTGAGCGTGATGCTTATCAGTTCGCGCGGGTCCGCGCCGCCGGAAAGAAAGAGCGAACGAATCAGTTCGAGCAGATCGTTTAGATACGCATCTGGATCAAACTCGACGAAACCGTCCGTACGAAGATATTCCAGCGAAACGCTCTGCGTCGATAGACGGCGCATGCGCTCGTCGTAGAGCGCGGCCTTGGTGTTCGTGCTGCCAAGGTCAATCGCAAGAAACAGCATGTGTGTTCTCCTCCCGATGTCAGAGGGTGATTTGACTTGCGCGGCGCGCGGCAAGCAGCGAAACAAGCCCCGCGATCAGCGCGGCGACGGCGAGCAGCGCAAACGCGGCGCCGAGGTTCAGTCGGTCGGACAGCAACCCCATCAGCGCTGGAAAGACCGCGCCGCCAAGGCCGCAGCCCGCGCTCATAAGCCCCATTGCGCCGCCGGAATTGCCGGGGTGGCGTTGCGCCGCGAGGTTCATGAGGTTTGCCCAGATGGGCCCGAACGAAAAGCCGATCAACGCCGCGGCGACGAGCGCCGGAACGGGCGAATGAAGCAGCGCGAGCGCGGCAAACAGCGCGGCGGAAACCAGCAGGCTCAACACGAGCGCCCGCTCCGGCTTGACCGGAAGAACGCCAAAGACCAGCCGCGAAAGCGCCATGCTTGCCCAATAGGCGGAGATGGCGTAGGCGCCAAACGAGGCGGCGTTGAGCCGCAGCGCAAACAGCGACTCCGTAAAGTAGCCAATGCCGTTTTCAAGCCCGACGTAGAGCAGAATGGCGACAAAAAAGAGCGTAAACGAAGAATCCGCAAAGAAGGCACGTGCGGGTTTTTGCGCCTGCTCCGTAGAGGAGATCGTCGCCGGAAACCGCGTCAGTACGAGGGGAAGCAGCGAGGCGAGCGCGCCCGCCGCACAGATCCAAAACACCGCGCGCCAGCTCCAGCCGAAGGACTGCGTACCAAGCTGCGTCAACAGCGGGCTGGTCACCGCGCCGAGACTGAGCGCGCCCTGCGAAAGATTGACCCAACGCGCGCCGTGCTCCGGCGAAGCGTCCGAAAGCGCGGCGCTGCCTGCGCTTTCGCAGACGCTGTATCCCGCGCCAATGCAGAACACGCCCGCCGCAAAGAGAAAGACACCCCCGGCGAGCGCGGCGAGCACACAGCCGGAGAGAAATACGAGTAAAAAGACGA
>CAZDXW010000034.1:0-32735 GCA_964509485.1 uncultured Christensenella sp. | reverse complement strand
TTCCGCAAGTAATTGATCTGAAGCACAAAGCGCCCTCCGCAAGAGGGCGTTTTTTTATGTAATAAATAGAAATGATATTTCTATATTATCTGACTTGGATTGCTTCCGCAAGGTTTTGGACGGAAGCACAAAGCGCCCTCCGCAAGAGGGCGTTTTTTATTACCCTTCTTTTGAAGAAAAGAGAAAATAGAAAAAGAATTTTCTATTATCGGGGTCGGATTGCTTCCGCAAGGTCTTAAACTAGAGCACAAAGCGCCCTCCGCAAGAAGGCGTTTTTTTTATTTCTTATGATTTGTTTTTGACAAAAACAAATCATGTCCCCCGCTCTTCACACAAACTTCGCTTTACAAATGCGAACGAATGTGTTATTCTGCCAAGGTATTGTGATGCAGCACCCCTGTTGAAGAAGTGCAGGGGATACAATTTGACTCGAAACGATTGATTTATTTGATATAGTTCGAACTCCCGTTGTCTGTCGCATTGATGATACGCCCTGGCAAGAAAACACAACACTTGCCATACGGCTCGGAGCGTTCCGGCTCCGACGTATCAATAGCGAACAGCGCGACGCGGACAACGCTTTTCAAAGTTTTTTTGATAAGACGATGCCCAGATTGGTCGGCATGGTCTTATTTTTATGGAATTTCGGAACAGAAAGCACAGGAAATGAACTACACCGAATTACTCACCCCGGAAATGCAGGCGACCCTTGCGGCCGCAGGCTACGACACCCCGACCCCGATTCAGGAGAAGAGCCTCGAGCTCTTGCTGAACAACCGCGACCTCATCGGCGTTGCCCAAACGGGCACCGGCAAAACCGCCGCGTTCGCCGTGCCGATTATCGAGCGCATCAACCCCGAAAACCGCAGACCGCAGGCGTTGATCCTCTGCCCCACGCGCGAGCTCGCGCTGCAGACCACCGCGGTATTTAAGAAGCTCTCGCAGCACAAGAAAATGCGCACGGTCTCCATCTACGGCGGTCAGTCGACCAACGTACAGATTCAGGCGCTGCGCGGCGGCGCGCAGGTCGTCGTCGGCACGCCAGGCCGCGTGAAGGATTTGATCAATCAGAACGCGCTCAAGCTCAACAACATTCGTTTCGTCGTACTCGACGAGGCGGACGAAATGCTCGACTTCGGCTTCCTGCCGGACATCAAGTGGATTCTCGGCAACGTCACCGGTGAGCACCAGATGATGCTCTTCTCGGCGACGATGAGCAAAGAGATCAACGGCATTGCGCAGAGCTACCTGACCGACCCGAAGACCATTGAGGTAGGCGAGCGCAACGAACCGACGAAGACGGTTCAGCAGATGAGCATCCACACGCCGGAAGCGGGCAAAATCACCACCGTGAACTACCTGATGAAGGAAGCTTCCCCGCGCCTGACGCTGATCTTCTGCAACACGCGCCACCGCGTGAAGACCGTTACGCAAAAGCTCAACGCGGGCGGCCTCACGAGCGCCTGCCTGCATGGCGACCTGAGCCAGAGCCAGCGCAACAACATTATGCGCGACTTCCGCGCGGGCAAAACGCCCGTGCTGGTCGCAACGGATGTTGCGGCGCGCGGCATCGACGTGGACAACATTGACCTCGTCATCAACTACGACGTGCCGGATAAGCCGGAATACTACGTCCACCGCATCGGCCGCACCGGTCGCGCGGGGCACAGCGGACTTGCCTGCACACTCGTGAGCGAGCAGGACATCCCGCGGTTGCGCGTCATCAAGCGGCAGTACAACGTGCTGTCCAACTAAACAGGCTCCAATACACAAAAACGCTCGAAGAAATTCGGGCGTTTCTTCTTTTGGTCGGAAAAAGGACTCATTGTTACATCTAAGTTGCATTCGAGTAAAATGACTTGTTGCTTTTCTGTTACTTGCTCGATGCTATTGCGCTCAGGATCGAGACACGAAGAAGACATTTGTCTATTGCAGCATTCAAATCGTGTTTTTCGAAAGATACGCTCGGTTTTGCCCGCTTGGTTTGCATGATCTTGTCACATAATACCATTCGGTAATAGCGATCCTTGTGTTTTCTCGGCTATATCATTGTGTTTTTTGATATTCGGAAGAATTATTTAATATATTCCGAAATACTTGTTGTTTGTAACGGTTATGTAATTTTTAACGAGTATTCTGAGCGTGTAAGAACAAACAAGGGGAAACAAACATGAATCGCAAGAAGCTCTGGATCGTCCTCCTCCCGCTTTTTCTGCTGATCGTCGCCGCCGTGCTGGTCGGCACCGGCGCTTTCTCGGGCAACCACATGGTCGCCTCCACGCCCGTATACGACGAACCCGCCGCAGAGAACCCCACCGTAGAAACCATTGCGGACGAAACCACGCCGCTCGCCGATGCGCAGCCGGTGGAGCCGCTGGACATTGAGTCGGTCATCGTTCGCGTGTATGCCCCGGCACAAACGGAATCCGCGCCGGAGCCGCTCCCGCTCGAATCCGAAATCGTACCGGATCCCGCGCCGGAATCGCCCGCACCCGAATCGCCCGCACCCGAATCGCCTGCGCCGGTATCGCCCGCGCCGGAAGAACCCGCGCCGCAGTCCACCACTGCAACCCGCATGCTGGATCGCGCCTATACGCTGATTGCGCAGTTCAACGCCTGCACCAACAGCGCGGAGAAGCGCGCACTGCTTGGAATCACGAACAACAACTTCAGCAACGACTCCTTCCGCAAAAAGATTCTCTCCGACATGGGCGGCAGTTTTGAGCAGCTGGAGGCGGAAGTGGTCGCTTCCACCGAATATCAGCAGGGCAAGACGCTCTATGTGCAGGTTTATATTGCCGGTAAATCCACCGCCTACGAACCCGTCGTCTACTCCACGCAGAATTCCGACCTTTCGGGCAATCAGTGGTCGACCAACCTCGTTTACGACGACGACACCTCGACCTGGATGGAATACACCAAGAAGCACCCCTACAACGACAGCCGCGTCGGCTACTCCCTCGCCGGGTTGAACGGAGTGGAGGACGGCTACGACGAGCTGAAGGACACCATGGAATCCAGCGACCTCTGGCAGCCCGTGGACGAAACGCCGGACGCAGAAGCACCTGCCGAAGCCCCCGCCCCCGTGACCGAGGGATAAGAACGAAACGTTTGAGCAACTTTGCTCTTCGGATATCTTTCCTCCTGATTCCCCTGTTTTTTCCCGGACTTCCTCCTGATTTTCTTTCCTCCTGTTTCCTCCTTTCGAAAGCGGCTTCGTGTGAGCAGACGAGGCCGTTTTTGTTTGCCCATTGTTCTTTTACGCACCAAAACAGGTTGTGCTATAATGAAATTATAGTCAAGTAACTTGCCGAACAGCGGCATGCTGAAACGGAGAAATCAATATGGATAAATCCGAATCCCTCGAAACCATCGCCGTGCTCATTGACGCGGACAACGCGCAGCTGAGCAAGCTCTCGCTCGTGCTGGAGGAGCTCTCCACCTACGGGCGGATTGTCGTGCGCCGCGCCTACGGAAACTGGAGCAGCCGCGCGCTGAAGAACTGGGAAGAACAGCTCAAAAAGCTCGCCATCAAGCCGGAGCAGCAGTTTGCCTACACCACCGGTAAGAACGCGACGGATATCTCGCTCGCCATCAGCGCGATGGACCTGCTGCACACAGACCTTTACGATGCGTTTGCGCTTGTTTCGAGCGACAGCGACTACACGCCGCTCGCGATTCGCCTGCGCGAAGCCGGAATCTACGTCTTTGGTGTGGGCGAAGAAAAAACGCCCATGTCGTTCCGCAACGCCTGCGACAACTTTATCCTCACGCAAAACTTAGGTGACGTGGAGAAACCGAAACCCGCTCCGGTCGGGGAAGCGAAAACCGCGGCAGTCCCAGCAAAAGCCGAACCCAAGGCGGACATCGCGGCGATTCACAATCTGCTCAAGACCGCGAGCGAACGGTACTCCGACGCGGAGGGCTATGTCAACATCGCCTCCGCGGGCGGCTACCTCAAGCGCGTTATGCCGGACTTTGACTCAAAGACCTACGGCTTTTCGAAGCTGACCGACCTGATCAAGGCGTTTCCCGCCAAGTACGAAACCAAGAACTACCCCGGAAAGGGCACGGTGACGATCTTCGCATACCGCTGCCTGTAACGGCAGAAAGGAGTAGCATATGTCTAACTCCTCGGTCAAGCCCCGCAAACGCGCAGGCAAAATCGTTCTCCTTTCGCTATGTGCGCTGTTGCTGGCGCTGCTGCTGGCGTTTTTCGCATACACGCAGGATTATTATCACGCGGATGCGGACGCCGTCGCACTTCTAAGCACCTCCCCCGCCATTCGGCAGGACGGCAACCTCACCATTCTATCACCAGACGCGGAAAACGACACCGGCGCGGGGCTGATCTTTTACCCCGGCGGCAAGGTCGAAGAAACGGCGTATCTGCCATTGCTGGAGCAACTTCGTGAAAATGGACTGACCTGCGTGCTGGTCAAGATGCCGTTTCGGCTGGCAGTGTTTGACATCCGCGCGGCGGACGCCGTCTACGGGCAATTTCCTTCGATTTCGCGCTGGTACTTAGCCGGGCATTCGCTCGGTGGAGCCATGGCTAGCAGCTATGTTCCGGGCAACGAAGACAAGCTCGCGGGACTGATCCTGCTCGGCGCCTACCCCGTGAACGACAGCCCGATTCCGACGCTCGCGATCTATGGCAGCGAGGATGTGCAGTTGGATCTCTCAAAGCTGACGACAGGTGCAAACCAGCTGGAGATTCAGGGCGGCAATCATGCTTACTTTGGAAACTACGGTGAGCAGGCGGGCGACGGCACCGCCTCGATCTCCCGCAAAGAGCAGCAGGCGCAGACCGTAGCCGCCATACTGGCGTTCGTGCAGAGTACGCTGCCCGCTCGGTGATCGAGTCACGCAGGCCGCTTGAAGCGCAGCCGCCCGTTCGGTAAGATGAGCACAAGGAAGCAAGAAAACGAATCGACCTTCCAAAGGAGGAACTTTCGCATGGAGCAGCAAAAAACGTATTCCCTCAAAACGGCTATCGCCCTGTTGTTTGTATTTGCGTTTGTCCTTGTCGCGGCAACGCGGCTCGTGACCCCCTTGCTCGCCCGCTTTCAAGCGACGCTGTTGCCGGACACGGGCGCGGCCTGGTATTACTGGAAACTGCCGCACCCCGAGCTCTGGGCAACGGTGAGCATGTGGGTGCTCTACCTCGCGCACCAGTTTGCCGTTTGGGCGCTGATCGTTCGGCTTAAGACGCAGCCGCGCCTGCCCGAAGGACGAATCGGGCGGACGAACCTGCTGCTGCTCATCGTCAACGCGGTGTTTGTTGTGCTGCATCTTGTGCAGACCGCGCTGTTTTACGACGGGCTGGCGCAGTACGTGCCCGTTTGGAGCTCGCAGTTCTCGGTCATCGTGATGCTCGTGTTCATGCTGATTCTGCTCAACAATCGTCGCGGGCTGTTCTTTGGCAAGAAGGTCTTCCTGCCCCCGCTCGGCGTGAGCACGACGCAGAAGGTGCACGGATTCTACATCGCCTGGGCGGTGGTCTACACGTTCTGGTTCCATCCCATGGAGGGGACGCTGGGGCACCTGCTCGGATTCTTCTACCTGATTCTGCTGCTGGGGCAGCTCTCGCTTGCGCGGACGAGCTGGCACACGAAGATCGGCTGGCTGACGTTCCTCGAAGCGTTCGTCGCGCTCCACGGCGCGGTGGTCGCGATTCTCGCGGAAAACGGCATGTGGCCTATGTTCTTCTTCGGGTTCTTGATGATGTTCATCGTCACGCAGGTGTACGGAATCCTCAAAAACCGCATCGCGATTGCAGGCATAACGGCAAGCTACATTGCGCTCGTACTAGTCACCTACAGCGGCGCGCTCGGCAATCTCTTTACCGGAACGCCGGTCGGCTGGGCGGAGATCCACCAGATCACCTGGATTCCCATCATTCTCTACGCGCTGGTCTTCGCGCTCTGCTGGCTGCTCGCCGGGGTCGGCGCGCTGGTCAAGCGCAAGCAGAAGACAGAATAGTCCTTTCGTTCCAATAAGCCGCAGGGTTGCCTGCGGTTTTTCTTTTGGGCTTGACAGGAATCCATTTCGCAGTATAATTGAATTCGCAACTGTCGAACGTTCAACTATATAGGAGTACGCATGAATTACAAACAGCTGAACACGCTCATCAAGCTGGGGCGGGACTTTGGGCACGAGCAGATTCGCGGCGCGGGGTTTACGGACACCGAGCACGCCATCTGCACGTTTCTGTGCTTTCACGACCGCGTTTCGCAGGACACCATCGCCACCGCGCTGATGATGGACAAAACCACCGTCGCCAAGGCGCTCTCCGGCATGGAAAGTAAGGGGCTGATTGCGCGCGAGCAAAACCCCGCCAACCGGCGCGAGAACCGCATTCGCCTGTCGGATGCGGGGCGCTATAGCGTCAGCGGCAGCGTCGATCTCTACGATACGTGGCTGAGTCGCGCCTGCGACTGCCTCTCCGCCGAGGAGCAGCAACAGCTCGACGGGTATTTTGAGCGAATCGTTCAGCACGCCATACAGCTGCACGAAGCCGATAAGAAGTCAAACACCGGAAAGGATCGCTAAATCAATGGAATCTTCCAACACCAACCAACCGTCCATGTTTCAGCGCATCTGGAGCGGGCTGAAGGCCTACCTGACCGACTGGCGCAACCTGCTTGGGCACGCGCTGCTCGGTGTGTTCTTCGTGGTTATCGCCGCTTGGGCGCCCATCAACATATGGCTCAAGCTCGCGATCATCGCCTGCCTGATTACGTTGAACATCCTAAGGATGCGACTGAAATCCAAAAAAGCAAATGAGCAGAAAGAGAGTGCAGCAGAATGAGTTCGTTTCGTGATCTCCGCATTGTCGATAACTTTTACCAGACGTCGGCGTTCTTTCCGATGCCGACCGTCCTCGTCTCCTCGCTGACCGAGACGGGCGAAACGTCCATCGGTTCCTACTCGCTCTGTTTTCCGTACTACGTCGCGGGCAAGGATTCTTACGCAATGATTCTGGAGTGCCGCAACAGTTCCAACACCGCGCAGAACATTCTCCGCAGTGGAACGTGTGCGTTGAACTTTATTGAGGACAGCCGCGCAAACTTCAAGGAAGCGGTTCGCCTCGGCTTTCCCGGGGAAACCTGCGAAGAGAAGATGAAGAACTGCCGCTTTGCGCTCGAAGAGGGTCAGGCAGGCGGCGAGCAAAAGCGCCCGCTCGTCGTGAAGGACGCCTATCAGGTGTTTGAATGCACGTGGTGGAGCGAGCTGGAAAACGCCTATGAGGACAGCGCGAAGGTCGGTCAGCTGGAGGGCGTCGAGCCGCCGTATCGCGACTTCAACGGCATTACGAGCAAGTTTGGAGTACACTTTATCCTCAAGATCGACAAGATTCTGATGAAGGAGCGCTACTACAACGCGATCATCGGCGGGGTCAAGGCGGGCAGTTTTCCGCGCGTTCCGGTGGACTACGGCTACCGCGACAACACGCATTTCTGGTATACGCGCTTTACGCGGCCCATTGCGGAGCGAATTGCCGCGGGCAAGGCGGCGGAGCTGAGCACCGTGGTCTACGCCGCGAGCCGCATGAACCCGGAGGTAAAGTTTACGGAAGAAGCCTGTGCAACGCTCGTGAAGGTGCCGCGCGTGTTCCTGAAAGCGGCGCTGCAAGGCTGTGTGGACTGGGCTAAGGCGAACAACGTATCTTTAATAGAAGAACAACACATGGCAACCATCCGCGACAAACGCAACGCGGAGAAAAAATAGTACGCAAGCAACAAAAAACCGCCTTTCGGCGGTTTTTGTTAAGTACGATTTCGAGTTACGGCTGCATTGCCCCGAAGAGCACGAGCCACGCGAGGAACGATTTTGCCACGAGGCTGAGCACGATATACACCCGCTCGCCGTAGACATAGTCCTTCCATTTGCCAACGCGCTTGTACTGGAGAATCATGTTGATCGGGAACGTGTTGAAGGCCACGAAGTACGTGCCCACAATCGCCCAGACGAACCACGGCACCATGTCGAAGTTGCCCGTGCCGAACATGTACAGCAGAATCGCAACCCAGGGCGCGATGCCCGCGATGGAACCCCAAACGAACGGGCCCCACTTGACGTTTTGCTTCTCCGCCCCGCTGTTGAGCTGCTCCATCACGAGCCCGAAGAGGTTCATGCTCGCGTTGACCGCAAAGATCAACACCAGTGATGCAATGTCGTAAATGCCAAACAGCGTGCTGATGAGCACGATCATGATCGACGAGCTCAGCGCATACTCAAACCAACGGAATTTGTTGATGCCCGCGCGAATGCCGTTGAGATACGTTTCTCCGCTCAGGTAAATAATCAGGTGCGCCAGCGCGGAGATGAAAAGAAACGAAGCCACAAGAATGCCAAAGGGCAGCGTAAAGATCGCCTTCCCGGCGGGTTCGAGGGACTTGGTCGCTAAGTTGAAGGTGAGATAGTTCTGCGTAATGGTCGGCTGGAACTCGGCGATTTTCTGAATCACGCTCGTCGCAAGAAACAGCATGGCCACCGCTTGGATGAAATGGACCGCTCCCATAATCAGATTGAAGCGTCTTAACTTTTGGAGTTTCACTTCCATATGTGTTACACCATCCTTCTGAACTGATTGTACACTATTTCAACAATTTATAGAAGTGATTTTGTCACGAGAAAAGCGCCGTTTCCGGCGCCTTCCAAACATGAAAACATCTATTTCTAGTTGCGATACTGTGTTTCCCTTTAGTTCCCCATCTCGACGCTGATGTCGGTGAACACCTTTAACAGGTCGTCCACGGCGAGCGAACGCTTATCCTCCTCCGCCTTGTCGAGCACAACCCCGCCCTGATGCAGCATCACGAGCCGGTCGCCATACGTCGCGGCATAGCGCAGGTTATGCGTCACCATCACGGTGGTAATGCCGCGCTTAGCGATCAGGTCGTTTGTGAGCGTCATGATCGTCTCCGAGGATTTCGGGTCGAGCGCGGCGGTGTGCTCGTCCAGAATCAGCAAACGGATGTCGCTCATGGTGGCAATCACGAGCGCGAGCGCCTGCCGCTGCCCGCCGGAGAGCGTGCCGGCCGGTGTGTCCAGCCGGTTCTCCAACCCCATACCGCACTGGCTGAGCAACGAGCAAAAGTGTTCCTTGCGGTGCTTGGGAATGCCGCTGCCGAGGCCGTAGACGCCGCCCTTATGATCCGCCAGCGCGAGGTTTTCCAGAATCGTCAGGTGCGCGCAGGTGCCCGCCTTGGGGTCCTGAAACACGCGCCCGATCCACGCCGCACGCTTGACCGCGGAATCGCTTGTAATGTTGCGCCCGTCGAACAGCACGTTTCCCGCATCGGGGCGCGCCGTGCCGCAGATCAGGTTTAGCAGCGTGCTCTTGCCGCTGCCGTTGCTGCCGATGATGCTGACAAACTGCCCTTCCGGCACGGCAAACGAAAAGTCCGAAAAGAGGGTCAGTTCGTCCGGCGAATTCGCGTTGAAGCGAAGATGAATGTTGTTTAATTCAAGCAGCATGGCGCGTCACCCTCCGAACCGACGGTTGTTCCCCAACGAGCAGCGCAAGCACGAACAGCGCCGCCATCAGGAGCTTGAGGTACTCCGTTGGCAGGCCCAGCGCGAGCGCAACGGTCAGACAGGCCTTGTACGCAATGCTGCCGAGCACCACCGCCGTGGTGGCGCGCATGCGTCGAATTCCGCGAAACAGGCTCAGCCCGATGATGACGGACGCGAGCCCAAGCACAACCATGCCGACACCCATCTGCTGATCCGCCGAGCCCTTCGCCTGCGCAATCACCGAGCCCGCGAGCGCGGCAAAGCCGTTGCCCAGCGCAAGGCCGATGATCTTGCTCTGCCCCGGGTCGCGCGCGAGCATCGTCACAAACCCGGCATTGTCGCCCGTTGCGCGAAGGAGCAGTCCGCACTTTGTGCGCAGAAACGCGTCCAGTAGCAGCTTGCAGACGACGACCAGCACCAGCCCGACCACGAGCTGGCGAATGTAGAGCCCGCCGACCGTCTCCGGCAACAGTGACGCGGGGAACGAGGAGAAGATCGTCGGCTTGCGGAAGAACGAGGCGACGCTGTTTCCGTCGTTGAACAGAAACAGAATCACGAGGTTCACCGACAAGAGCGCGGTGTACACGAGAATGCCGCTGAGCAGCGGACGAATCTTGAGCTTTACGTGCAGCACGCCCGTGAGCGAGCCGAACGCCGCCCCCGCGAGAAACGACGCAAGCAGGCAAACCAACGGGTTCACGCCCTTGAGAATCAGCACGCCGGAGAGGATTGCCCCCAGCGGCATGGTCCCGTCCACTGAAAGATCGGGAAAGTCGAGAATGCTGTAGGTCAGGTATACGCCGAGCGCGAGCAGCGCATACAGCAGTCCCTCTTCCAGCGTTACTTTGAGAATGTTGAGCACAATTTGCATGACAAATCCGCCTTTTTGCCGCTCATATTGTTCGCGGCGAGTCGAGAAGATGGAATGCGTCGGCGGAAGACAGTCCCAACCGTCTTCCGCCAACGCCAGAAGGAGGATACCGGGTCTTCGATTATTGTTCCGTGGTGAGCATGGTTGCGTTCTGATACGCCGCGGGCAGCGTGTAGCCGAAGGCCGCGAGGACGTCCGTATTCACGACGGGCACCGCGTCCGTAATGGTCTTGACCGCCATCGTCGCAGCGGAAGCGCCATTCAACACGTCCAGCGCCATCTGGCCGGTCACGCGACCCAGCGCGATGTAGTCGAGGCTCATGGACGCGAGGCATCCGGCGGACACCTGCGTGTTCTCAGAGCCGTAGACGGGTACGCCGTTTGCGCTTGCCTGTTCGAGCAGAATGCCGAGGTTGTTGACCACGTTGTTATCGGTAAAGTTCGTCATCGCGTCCACCTGCGCACAGAGGGAGGCCGCCGCCTGCGGAATGTCCGCCGCGCTCTGCACGCCCTGCGAAACGACCGTGAAGCCATAGTTCGGCGCGAGCTCGTTGAGCTGCTTGAGCTGGGAAACGCTGTTGGCTTCGCTCGTGGTGTACAGCACGCCGAGGTTCACCGCGTCCGGTTGGAGCGCGCGGATGAGTTCGAGCTGCGCGGAGAGATCGAGAATGTCGCTCGTACCCGTGCAGTTGCTGCCCGGCGCTTCGAGGGAGTCCACGAGTCCCGCCGCTACGGGGTCCGACACGGCGGAGAAGACGACGGGAATCTGCGTGTTTGCCGCCGCCGCGAGCGCGGAGGTTGCCGCGGGCGTTGCGATGGCAATGATCATGTCGTAGCCCTTGGCGACGAAGTTCTTCGCAATGGTGTCGCAGGTCGGGGTGTCGAAGTTGCCAAGCTGGAGGTCGATGGTCACGCGCGGGTCGGCACCGAGCACCTCGGCAATGCCCGCGTAGCAGTTGTCCAGCGAAGGATGGCTGCCGAACTGCAGCACGCCGACGGTGAAGGTTTCGTCCGCGGCGGGCGCCTGCGTTGCGGTTTCCGCGGCAGGGGCTTCGGTCGCTTCCGATAAGGCGGCGGGCGCGGCGGTGCAGGCAAACATGGACAGCGCCAGCAAGGCGGCAACGATCAGGGTGGCGATGGTTTTGATGGTGCGTTTCATGATAAAAATCTCCTTAATTCTTCTTTTTTTTGTTGGTTTGGTTCGAAACTCTTTCTCAAGGAACGCCGCGCCATCGTCTGCCGGGCTGCTTACACATTGTTCGCTTTCTCCTTTTCGTCGTCTGGGCAAATAAAAAAATCCTGCCCTATCGTTCTTCCGATAGGACAGGATGAAAAAACTTCCTGCGGTGCCACCTACGTTCGACCGTGCAACAAGCACGTTCGCTCTTAGCCGCGTACCAACATACGCGCGCCGCTGTAACGCTCGGCCTGCGTTTCGTATCGTCCCTTGTGGGAGTTAGCGAACCCTCCTGAGCCCATTCGTCCATCGTTTCGCGGTCGGATTCCCACCATCGCCGACTCTCTTCACACGAACCCTGACTGGACTACTCTTCTCAATCACTGGTGTACGGTCGTTATCCTAACACCAAAGCGGGAAGCGTGTCAACCCCCTATTTTTCGTTCATCTCCCCTTACCTGCGCCCGCCCAAGCTTCCCCCGCAGACGAAAAAGTGCTATGATGGGGGAAACACAACTCTATATGCGTCAGAAATAAAAACGATCAAAGGAGAACCCAATGCTCGAATTCAAATACGACACCCAGCTTCTGCTCGCGGGCGAGCAGCTCAACGAGGACGAGGTGTTTGACTACATCACCGCAAACTTCGAGGGCGACAGCCTGCTCGCCGTTGGCGACGAGTCGCTGATTAAAATTCACTTCCACACGAACAAACCCTGGGAGATTCTCGCGTACTGCGCGTCGCTCGGGGATATCTTCGATATTGTGGTGGAAAATATGGAGCGGCAGGCCGCCGGTCTGCAGGGTTAAACCGCAAAAACCACGACTCCGGCATTTGACTGCCGGAGTTTTTCTTCGGTTCATGTTCCGGTTTATACTGAGTTTATAAGCGCAGTCTCTGCGCAGTGAAACTCTACTTCAGCCTGCGGCAAAACCGCCGCGTGCCAATACCGATTTTTTGAGGGAACGCTATGTTTCATATTCTGGTCGTCGAGGACGATGGTAACGCCCGAAAACTCATGAAAGCCGTGCTGGAGCGCGCGGAGTACTCCGTTTCCACCGCGGAACACGGGGAGGCCGCGCTCGCGCTCCTGGACACGCAGCACATTGACCTCATCGTGCTGGACGTGATGATGCCCGGCATGGACGGCTACGCGCTGACCACCGAACTAAGGCAAAGCGGCAGCGTGATTCCAATTCTCATGGTCACGGCCAAGCAGCTGCCCGCCGACAAAAAGAAGGGCTTTCTCGTCGGCACGGACGACTACATGACCAAGCCCGTGGACACCGAGGAAATGCTGCTGCGCATCAAGGCGCTGCTCCGGCGCTCGCGCATCGTAAACGAGCGAAAACTCCTGATCGGCAGCGTGGAGCTCGACTACGACGCGCTGACCGTAACGCGCGGGGAGGACAAGCAAACGCTGCCGCAGAAGGAATTTTACCTGCTCTACAAGCTGCTCTCCTATCCGGACAAGATATTCACCCGCATCCAGCTCATGGACGAAATCTGGGGCATGGAATCCGAGAGTGGAGATACCACGATCAATGTGCACATCAACCGTCTGCGCCGAAGGTTTGAAAACTATCCGGAGTTTGAACTCATCTCCGTGCGCGGGCTGGGCTATAAGGCGGTGAAGAAGCAATGAACGAAAAAAAGGAATCCTTTCAGCAGCGCTTGGGCCTGCCACTGCTGTTTTCGGCAATTGTATTTGCGATTCTGATCATCTCCTCCGTCATCATCTTTTTGGTTGGCGTGCTGCTGATTCGAGTCAACGCGGTCAATCTGCTGAAGGTAACGAAGAATGAGCCCATCTTTTCCGTGATCCTGCTGCTCATCATCAGCGTGTTTGTCGGAACCGTCGTCTCGTTTATGATGAGCCGGTTTCCGCTCAAGCCGGTGCGCCGGGTCATTGACGCAACCAACCGCCTTGCCGCGGGCGACTTTTCCACGCGGCTGGATCTACCGGGGCCGAGCGCCTTTTCGGAGCTCGCGAACAGCTTCAACCGCATGGCGGAGGAGCTCGGCGGAATTGAGATGCTTCGTTCCGATTTTGTCGATAATTTTTCCCACGAGTTCAAAACGCCAATCGTCTCCATCAAGGGGTTTGCCGAGGAGCTCAAGCACGACGATCTCTCGCCGGAACAACGAAGCGAGTACCTCGACATCATCATCAGCGAGTCCTCGCGGCTGGCAATGCTGGCCACAAACGTGCTGAACTTTTCGCGCGTGGAAAAGCAGACCATTCTGGCAAACCGCGAAAAGTTTGACCTGACGGAGCAGATTCGCCGCTGTGTTCTATTGTTTGAAACCAAGTGGGATCAGCGTCGCCTGAATCTGACCGTCGAGCTGGACGAGATTTCGCTCTTTGGGGACGAGGAGCTGCTCAGCCAGGTTTGGCTGAACCTCATCGACAACGCGGTCAAGTTTACGCCGGAGGGCGGCTGCGTGGAGATTCGGCTCGAGAAGCGCTGGAATAAGGCGTTGTTTCGCATTCGCGACGACGGCTACGGCATCTCGGAGGAGGCACAGAAGCACGTATTCGACAAGTTTTATCAAGGCGACGCGTCGCACAGCGCTCAGGGAAACGGCCTCGGCCTTTCCATCGCCAAGCGGATTGTCACGCTGCATGGCGGATCGATTGCCTGCGAAAGTCAGGAAGGCGTCGGTACGGAGTTCAGCGTCGAGCTACCGCTGGAATAGCGGCTTCGCAAAAAGTTCAAATTCCGGGTTCGTCAGTTTTTCCTCAGTTCATAAACCCTCGGTACCATAAGCCCGCAACACAAAAGAAGGCATTACGCTCCGGATATGGAGCATTATAGGAAGGAAATTGAAACCATGCAGACCAAGAAGAGAAAGCGCATTTGGCCCTGGATTCTCCTCGGCGTCGTCGTCCTCGCAGTCGCAGGGCTGGCGCTTTTGAACCAAGCCGCTAAGAGCGCCGCACAGACGGTTTACG
This sequence comes from uncultured Christensenella sp., assembly GCA_964509485.1. Lineage (GTDB taxonomy): Bacteria > Bacillota > Clostridia > Christensenellales > CAG-138 > UBA7703. The sequence goes on along the minus strand of CAZDXW010000034.1, from coordinate 18,205 downwards.
CCCCGTATACGGTTGCAACCGGAACGGTGGAGCGCACGATTACCGGCAGCGGCAAACTTACCTCGTCGGACAGCGAAACCCTTCGCCTGCCCGGCGGCGTCCATGTGGACACCGTCATCGCCAAATCCGGCGACGCGGTCAAGGCCGGCGATACGCTCGCCACGCTGGACCTCGACTCCCTGAAGACCCAGGCCGCGCAGGTCAGTTCGGATCTCACCACGCTAGATCGCTCGGTTGCAAGCCGCAGCGAGATCACCTCGGTGAAGTCCCCCGTTCGCGGCCGCGTGAAGTACCTGCCCGCCAAGAGCGGCGACGACGTGCTTGCCGATATCGACGCCTATGGCGCGCTCGCGCTGATTTCAGCCGACGAGAAGATGGTGCTGGAAATCAAATCCACCGCCGACCTCGCGCTCTATTCCGAAGTCAAGGTCACTTGGGAGAAAGGCCATGCAACGGGCACCGTTGTTGCGAAAACCGCGGACGGCTATCGCATTACCCTGACCGACGACGGCACGCCGTATCAGGCGCAAGCCAAGGTCTACGACGGCGACACGCTGCTCGGCGAAGGAACGATTCTGATCAACTCGCCGGTAACGGTGCTTGCCAACGGCGGACAGATCAAGAGCGTTCGCGTTTCCGAAAACACGCAGGTCAGCGCGGGCGGGGGGCTCTTCTCGCTCGAATACGCGCCGGACAGCGCCAGCTACATCACCGCGCTTGCCGACCGCAACGAGAAGGCGGCGCTCTACCAGACCCTGCTTGGCTACATTGCCGACCCGCGCGTTCTCGCGCCCGTTGACGGTTACATTGACGAAGTGCAGCTCAGCGACGACACGGACATTGCCGCGGCAACCGCTTCCGATGGCCTGAGCGACGCGTTCTCGATTCACACCGGCGGTGCGGTCAAGATGAGCATCGACGTGGACGAGTTGGACATTGACGATGTTGCGCTGAATCAGAGCGTTTCCGTTACGCTGGACGCATACCCCGGCGAAACGTTTGAAGCCAGCGTTACGCATATCTCCCGCATCGGCGAGTCGGACGCGAGCATTACGACCTACCCCGTCGAAGTCACGCTCAAGTATGACGAACGCCTGCTCGAAGGCATGAACGGCAGCGCCGTTATCCTGACGGCGACGCGCGACAACGTCGTTCTGCTGCCAATTTCGATGATCAAGGAAGACGCAAACGGCGAATATGTGTTCGTTCAGGCAGCGGATGGCAAGAGCTACACGCGCCTCGACGTCACCACGGGCCTTTCGGACGGAACGAACGCCGAAATCACGAGCGGTCTCGCGGCTGGCGATATCGTCTGGTCTCCGGTGGAAACCGCCAATCCGTACGCTTCCATGCCCGGCATGGGCAGAATCGACAACGCGGCCAGCTCCTCGAACGGTGGTGAGTAAGCATGCCCGCTAGCAGTCGCCCCATCATCTCCATGACCGGTATCACGAAGGTCTACAACGTCGGCGGCGAGGAGGTGCGCGCGCTGGACAACGCGAACCTGACGATTCACGAAGGCGAATACGTCAGCATCATCGGCCCGTCCGGCAGCGGAAAGAGCACGCTGATGAACATCATCGGCTGCCTCGATGTGGCGGACAGCGGCGAGTACATTCTCGACGGGCAGTCCATCGAGCAGTATTCCGAGGAGGAGCTCGCGCGCATTCGCAACCGCAAGATCGGGTTTATCTTTCAAAACTTCAACCTGCTCTCGCGCATGACCGCGCAGGGCAACGTGGAACTTCCGCTGATCTATCAGCGCATGCATCTCAGCGAGCGCAAGGAGCGCGCGAGCCGCGCGCTGGAGCGCGTCGGCCTAAGCGACCGCAGCTCGCACAAACCCGCGGAGCTCTCCGGCGGACAGCAGCAGCGCGTCGCCATTGCGCGGGCGCTTGCCACAAACCCCGCCATTCTGCTCGCGGACGAACCGACCGGCAACCTCGACAGCAAGACCGGCGAGGACATCATTGCCCTGTTTCGCGAGCTGCATGAGGCGGGCGACACGATTGTGCTGATTACGCACAACGAGGACATCGCCAGGCTGGCGCAGCGCCGCATCCGCATTATGGACGGGCACGTTTCGGAGGTGGAAGCATGATTCTGCAATCCGTAAAGATGGCCTGGGAGGCCATTGCCTCCAACAAGCTCCGTTCGTTTCTGACGATGCTTGGCATCATCATCGGCGTGGTTGCGCTCGTCGTGCTCGTTTCGCTGGTCAACGGCGCAACCGGCGCGGTCACGAGCGAAATCACCGCGCTGGGCAACGACATGGTCACCGTGAACATCAGTGACGACAAGGGCTCGCCCATTCGTCTCGAGGATCTCGACGAAATCGCCGCGCTGGACGCGGTGAAGGACGCCGCCCCGTCCGGCTCCATGAACGCCGTTGCCCGTAACGGGTATTCTGACACGGACGTCAGCCTCTATGGCGTTACCCCTTCGTACTACGACGTTCAGGGGCTCAAGCTCAAGTACGGCCGTTTTCTGATGTCAACGGATCTGACGAACGGTTCCTACGTCGCCGTTCTCTCCTATAGCGCCGCGGACGAGCTCTTTGGCAAGCCCGAGGTCGTTGGCGAGTCGCTGACCATCAACGGCCGTAGCTTCCTGATCGTCGGCGTGCTGGACGAGGACGATTCGCTGTTTGCCAGCATGCTTGGCGGCTACAGCATCTACGCGCCGTTCACCGTGGAATCCCGCATGGCGGACGCGCCGTATGTCACCGCTCTCTCCGTTTCGCCCAATGGCGACACGGATGATACGGAGACCGAAATCACGAACTACATGCTCGCGCGGCTGCATCAGGACGAGGACGCCTTCCGCATTACGAACATGAGCAGCATCTCGGACGCCATGAGCACCGTAACGGGCACGCTCTCGCTGCTGCTCGGCGGAATCGCTGCGATCTCGCTGCTGGTCGGCGGAATCGGCATTATGAACATCATGCTGGTCTCCGTCACCGAGCGCACGAAGGAAATCGGTATCCGCAAGGCAATTGGCGCGGGCAAGAAGAGCATTATGCTCCAGTTCCTCATTGAGGCGCTGATGGTCAGCCTCATGGGTTGCCTGCTCGGTCTCGCGCTGTCCTGGGGCATCCTGCAGATCGTCACGGTGATCGCCAAGACGATTTCGTTCTCCATGTCGATTGGCGTCGTGGTGCTGGCGGTTGGGTTCGCCTCCGCCATCGGTCTGATCTTCGGGCTCTACCCCGCGAACAAGGCGGCCAACAAGCACCCGATCGAGGCGCTGCGTTACGAAGGTTAACGCACGCTTGACCTGAAACGACCAGATTCCACTCAATAGTTCCGGCGTCCCCGGGAATCCCCCCTCTTTCCTCCCCCGGGCGCAGATTCGAAACCCGCCGCGCGATCCCCCCATTTCGCGCGGCGGGTATTTTATTTTGGCAATTCTCAAACAAAAACGCCCCGTTTTAGCGGAGCGTTGTGTCGTATCATTCCATCAGGAGAACGCTTCGTAAAGCGCTTCAAACTCCTTGTCGTGCGCCAGAAACAGATCCAGCAGTTCTGGATCAAACTGTGTTCCGCGCCCCTCGGCCAAAATGGCAATGCTTTTCTCGTGTGAATAAGGCTCTTTATACACGCGGCGGGAGCGCAGCGCGTCGTAGACGTCCGCGAGCGTCATAATTCGCGCGGAGAGCGGAATCTGCGTTCCCTTGTGGCCGGAGAGATACCCGCTGCCGTCCCACTTTTCGTGATGATACCGCGTGATGTCGAGGCCCATGCGGATAAACGCGTTGTTCTGGTGTCGCTTCTCCACGTTCTTGAGCGTTTGGTAGCCAATCTCTACGTGCGTTTTCATAATGGCGAATTCCTCCGGCGTGAGCTTGCCGGGCTTGAGCAGAATGCTGTCCGAAATGCCCACCTTGCCAATGTCGTGCAGCGGGCTGGCGCGGTAGATGGTTGCGATAAACTCGTCGTCAATCTGATCCGCAAAGGTGGAGAGTTCCCGCGCCTTCTGCGCCAGCAGGCGGCAATAGCCCGCCGTACGCTCAATGTGCGCACCGGTGTCGTCGTCCCGCGACTCGGCGAGTTTCACGAGCGCATAGATGGTTGCCATCTGCGCGTCCGTCGTCTGCCGCACCTGTTCGGCGACCATCTCCTCGAGGTTCTTGCCGTATTGTTCGAGTTTATCCTCCGCTTCCTTCATGGCGGTGATGTCCTGAATGGTGCCGTAGCTATGGACGATATTGCCATTCTCGTCAAACTCGGAGTTCACGCGAAAGAATACCCACTTCACCCGCCCGTCGGGCATCAGCAGGCGATAGCGCACGGTCCAGTTTTCCCGTTTCTCCGTCAGCACCTGATACAGCGAAGCGGCAAACGAGGCGTCGTCTGGATGGACGCGCGAGAGAAAGAGTTCGGAGGTCGGCGGCGTAGCAGGATCAATCTCCAGAATACGATAAAGCGACTCCGTCCATTTGCGTTTCTTCGTACTGTGATCAATGTCCCAGCGCCCCATCATGGCAATCTGCTGCGCTTCGTTGAGACTGGCTTCGCTCTGCTTGATTCGTTCGAACGCGAGCTCGAGCTCCCGCGCAATCTCCGCGTGGCTTAGAACGAGCTCACGCAGCAGTTCGTTTTGAATCTGGTTGTCGACGATAATCGCGTAGCTCTCCAGCGCGTAGATGGAGAGCGTATCGTCCTGCAGATGGAGAATATCCTCGTAGATTGAGCCGTCACGTGCGGCATCCCAGCGTTTCATAACAGATTCTCCGCAATCAGGTAGTCAATGCCGACGTGCTCCACCCGCCGCAGAAATCCGATGACGAATTGCGCTTCCTCCCGCGTGCGGAGAATGCTGCCGTGCTGCGGCGCGATCCGCTGATAATCCAGCGACTCAATCACATCCAGCGCGTGATCCAGCGCAATTTTGGACGTCATGATGCGCTTGTGAAACTGATCGATCCCATAGATCGGGCACTTCTCACCGGTATACGGGCAGATTCGCTGCGACAGGCACTGGTCGCAATGCGGGTCCAGCTTGATATACAAGTGCCAGTTTGCGTCGTAGCTGCCAAACAGGTCGCTGGAAAACAGCGTTTTTGTCTGCTTGTCAAACGTTATAAAGCTTCCGGGCGAGTGGCAAAACGGCGTTGCGTGAAAGGTCAGCCGCCGTCCGCTGGAAAACACAAACTCGCTGTTCAGGGTGCGATAGTCAAGTTTTTTAATTTTCGTCGAGTAGTATTGAATGAAGATGTTGTTCTCCATGTGCGAGATGATTCGCAGGTCTTCGGAGTTGATGATTGCCTGCAGCTGCGGAATGCTTCCGCAGAGATCCGGGTCATAGTGGTGATAGATCAGCCGTTTGATCTGTCCGGGGCGAAGTCCCGTTCGCAGAATCTTGAGCATCACGTGGCTAAAGTCGTCCCGGCTGCCGCCATCAATCAGTACCGCCTCGTCGCCTTCCCGAATCAAATAAGGGTTGCAATGCAACCCAACATTTGCGCCGGAATATCCCAGCCAATAGATGCCATCCGCAATTTCAATTGGATTGAGATTCAGGTTCTCGCTCTGTTCCATTCGATTCCTCCAAAGCCATCCGGTGTTCTGACGGCGACTCTTTTTTACGATCAAGGAATTCAATTTTTCGTCATGTAATAATCAATTCCTGCGCTTTTAAGGCCTTCATGCAGGTTGGTTCCAGATGCGAAATCCGTGTTGATGAATCTGATTGCGGTTTTCTTTTATTCTATCGCGGAAAAAACAAGCGCGCAAGCTGTATTCTATGGAGCGGATATACGTTCCCCATATGGCGCAACTATTACAAGCGGAAGCGTATCGTCAAAGAATTCGTCGAACAACACGCGCTTTATTTCCCCTTAGTCGCGCGCAAGCGAACCAGCAAATCCCGCGCCGTGTCCAATAGATATGCGCGGTCCATCGCGCCGCGAATGCCCGCCTCCTCCAACGCGCGCTCGGTCGCCGCAGAGAGTAGCGCACTTGCCGCTGAATCGTCCGCCTGCGCGAGCTTCTCTGAAACGGCGCGCAGCTCCGCACTCTCCAGCGCCAGCGGGCGGATGGAGCGCCCCGCCAGCGCGCAGAGCACCGCCATCTCCGCCACCGGCAGATACAGATTCACGAGCAGGTCGTTGTAGTCGCCATAGTATTGCTCGTAGAGCCGAACGAGCGCGCCTTCGGAAAACGCGCGCAGAAACCGGCTCTCAACGAGCCAGCGCGACAGATAGTCCTGCACAAACTCAACGCCGAGCAGCGCGTCCGAAACCGGATGGCAAAGCGGATAGTCGATGGAGCCCGGAATCTCCTGCGCAAAAAACTCCGCGTCATACCAGCGAAAAAACGCGGGCAGCTCGGAAAGCGTATCCAAAAATCCAATGTTGACCACCGGCGGCTGACCGCGCTGCGCCTGATGCAGCAGCAGCTTTGCGCGCTTTGCCCGCCGCTTCGCCTCCGCTACCCCCGCCCAATATCGCTCGGATAGCGGCGCGTTGATTGGCACACCGGAATCCGCGCTGGCGCGATGCAGCGAAACGCAGAACGCAATCCCCTCCAGCAAGCGCTGCGCCGTATCGATGGGAACGGACGTGCTGTCCCCCATTGTGTAGCGCGCGATTCGGTCGCTGAGCAGCGCGAGCAGCGCTTCGGGCAGCTCCGCCGAGTCGGTTTCGATGTTGATGGTCGCGAGCGAACGTTCACTCATCCTCTTCCTCCTCGTCCTCCTGCCAGCCGTCGTCGTAGTCCTGCCCGAGCCGACGGGCGCGGCAGAGCGCCTCCAGCGAGGTACCGATGACCGCGTCCACCGACCCGTCGTAGGCGTCGTAGCGCTCGCGCATGGCGGCAATCAGCTCGTCGTCCGTCAGTTGCTCCCCGCATTCGTTTTTAAAGTAGTAGAACGCGTCCAGCAGCTCCAGCAGCGTCGCCGCGTACTCCTCCTGCAAAAGATACGGCGAATCGCAGAAGCCGTCGATCAGTGCGGGCAGGACGCTCGCGCCAAGCTCTACACGCCCGTGATCCACCAGCGCCTGCTCCCGCCGCTGCGAGAGCTCCAGCATCGCCCCTTCGCTCAGGCGCAGCCCAAAGCGCGCCGAGCGCTCGTTAATCGATTGCAGCTGCGCGAGAACATTCTGCTCGCGCGCGAGCGCCAGCGCGTTTCGTTCCTTCTGTTCCATCGTATACCGCCCCCTGTTCGCGCTCAGCATATCCCTTCGCCGGTGCGTGTACAAGTCTTGAAAAAAGGCGCGTTTTGTGCTATAGTAAGCACAGAAAAAAGAGAAAAATGTTCGTTTCAACAGAAAAACAGACCGGATTTTCAACATCCCGTCTGTTCTATATTTATTCCGCGATATTTTCTTCGCGCGATTCCTGAGTTCTCATATGTTAAAAAGAATACTGATTGCCGCCGTTCTTCTTTGCGCGAAACATTGCGTCGTCCGCGAGTTTAATCGTGGCGCGCAGATCCGCGTCCGCCGCGTGCTCCGCAATGCCCATGCTCACGCCAATGGCCTCGCGGGAGCCTTCGATGTTCAGGCAGGGCAGCGCGTCTAAGATACGCTGCGCAACGCCGGTGGCCTCCTCTTTTGAGAGGCGCGGTAGTAAAATCAGAAATTCGTCTCCGCCGTAACGGCCGATGTAGTCGCTCTCGCGCAGCTTGCCCGCCATCAGCGTGGAAACGCCGGAAAGAACCTTGTCCCCAAAGTCGTGGCCGTATTGATCGTTAAAATACTTGAAGTTGTCGACGTCAATTAGAATTGCGCTGACCGGGTAATGCTCTTTCCTCGCGTTCTGCGATTCAAAATCGATTATGATCTCCAGATAATTCCGGTTGAACACGCCGGTGAGCGTATCGTAATGCGCCAGATCGATCAGCTTTCGCCCTTCAATCTTCTCCGTAACGTCCATGCAGCTGCCAATGTAGCCGGTGAAACGGTGCTCCGCGTCGAACGTCGGCACGCCGCGATCGTTGATCCAGCGCCAGAGTCCATCGTGCCGCTTGAGCCGGTACTCCATTTCAAAGCTCTCGCGCCGTTCGAACGCCGCGAGGTAGGTGTCCATGCAGCAGCTCTTGTCCTCCGGATGCACGCCTTCGAGCCAACCCGCGCCGACCTCCTGCTCCATCGTTTTTCCGGTGAACTTCAGCCAGGTAACGTTAAAGTAGTTGCAGTTTGCGTCCAGCCCGGCGCGCCAGATCATGTTGGGCGACGCTTCCACAATCGCTTCGTATTCCGATCCGGTCAGTTTCATAGCCTTACCTCCGTTCCAGGAATTCTGCGTACCAGCAGAGCGCCAAACTTCTGGTTCCGTCATGGTGTTCATATGTTACTTCGAAACCATTATAACATATCGTCTGACAAATGAACACAATGGATCACCTGTGTTGGCTTTTTCAGCATGCATCCTTCCGACGTTGTCTCCTTGTTTGTTGTACGCGCGACGATATATGTGCTATACTCCGTGTTGATATGAAACACAACACGCCACAACCGCAATACACCCCTTGCGCCGATCTCGCGGCGCTGTTTTCGCAGGCCGCCGAAGAGGAAACCGACATCGAATTCGTCCTGTTTGAAAACCTCACGCTGACGGAGGGCGACTTCCCCGGGCTGACGTTTCGAACCTGTCGCTTTGTCGGCTGCCGCATCAGCGGCTGCTCGCTGGAGCGCGCCGCGTTCATCGACTGCGTGTTTGAGCACTGCGACTGCTCCAACCTGAATCTCAACAAGGCTTCGCTGGAGCGAACCAGCCTGTCAGACTGCAAGCTCGTTGGCGCGTCGCTGCCGGAGGCGTTTCTGCTCGACGTGTTGCTAACGGACTGCATTGCGCGTTACAGCAACTTCAGCTCCTCAAAAATGCGGCACACGCGCTTTGCCGACTGCGACCTGTCGCACGCCGCGCTCGGCGGCTGCAAGCTGGCAAAGGTCGAATTCGAGCGTTGCCTGCTCGTTCGGGCGGAGCTATTTCAAACGTCGTTCTCCGGCATGGACCTCTCCGACTGCGACATTTCCGGCGTCGCAATCAGCGGCGGGGAGCTGCGAAACGCGCGTGTGAATCTGGAGCAGGCGGCGCAGCTCGGCGTGCTGCTCGCGGGCGTTGTTCTCGCGGAGGTGGCGCTGCCGCGCGAAACGCGCTGACGCGAATTCTCTTCAACACAAGCCAATATCCTGCTTTTGTAGCTTAATCACGCTCGGTTGCTGTTTTGTGATTGAATTTCGAGATCCCTATGATACAATAAAGAGAATCACATACGTTCCACGTGTGTATAACGAACAAGGAGGAAATGATTATGAAACGTACGATCGCGATCGTTCTATCTATTCTGATGCTAGTATTCGCGTTGACCGGCTGCGCCAAAGCCAAGGACGCGGCGGTTGACACCGCACAGCAGGCGGCAGACGCCGCACAGGACGTGGTCAATGATGCCGCAGGCAGCGCGCCCAGCGCCGCTTCCGGGGATACCGCTTCCGCGTTTTACACCGCCTATAGCGAGGGCAAATCCGCCGTGATCACAAAGCTGATGGACGGCCTCGGCAACAATCCGGATACCACGATGAGCGCGCTTTCATTCCTGGGCGCGTCGTTCATTGACCTCTATCTGCTCCCCGCGCTGTATTTCGGACTGGGCGAAACCGGCGTGGCAACCGCGCTGACCATGATGGGCGCCAAGGACGTGAAGTATGAGGAGAACGGAAACCAGTACACCGTTACCTACCAGAGCGCCGAGGGCAAAACCGCCGAGCTCAAGGGAACCTACGACGCCGGCAAGTCGCTCGTTTGCGTTGGTTCCACCGACGGTGTGGAAAACGTGTTTTCGGATGTCTACCGCACTTCGTTTGGCTACGTCGGGCAGTTCTACTCCGTCTCGGAGGACGGAACGGGCACGCTCTATCTCTTCTCGGTCAGCGGGGAGGATGGCTCCATCGGCATCGTCAACGGCAGCGAACGTCCCGCGGGGCTGACCGGCGGCGAGAGCATGGACTTCACGAACTCCGCCAAGGAATGGTACGCCATCAACGGCAGCACGATTACCGGCATGAACGCGGAGGGCAAGTCGATTTCGTTCGAGTATGTCCCCTCGGAGAGCAACTAACTGCAAAGCGACTCCTTCGCTCTTGCAGCGCAACCATGCATAAAAAACACCGATGCCCTCCCGTTTCCGCGGGAGGGTATTTCTTTGTGCCCGATTTCGTCCAAACATCGACAAAAAACCGTTGCAGAAACGTAACCGCTCGTTGATGTTTTGTTCATGATTCCGTGGTAGTATATACAGCGTAGGGTTTGGACGGTGCAGTCGTCATCCATAGACTATATTCTTCCTTCCTCGTGACCGTTTCCTTCCCCCGAAGGATTCCCCGAAAAAAGAACAACCGTTCAAACCTTGTTAAGGACGCTCTGAGAAGAGCGTCCTGCCTATTTTTGTATGCCTCCCAGAAAAAGCTTGACATTCTCTTCATTTCGAGTAAAATATGAATGAATTGAATTGCAATTCATTCATTCGAGGTGTGCGTATGAACGACAAGAAACAGCAGCTTTACCAGAGTGCAAAAGCAATGTTCGCGGAGCGCGGGTTTAAGGACACCAACATTTCCGCCATCACCAAGGCGGCAAACATGGCCGTTGGCACGTTCTACCTCTACTACTCCTCCAAGGAGCAGCTGTTTATGGAGATCTTTAAGGACGAAAACACGCGGCTCAAACGCGAGCTGCTCGACGAGCTCGACCTGAACGAAAGTCCGAAAGCAATCGTCCTGCGCATGCTGAAAATCAATCAGGAAGGGATTCAAACAAACCCCATCCTCCGCGAGTGGTACACCAGCGACGAATTCCGCAAGATCGAGCAGGCATACCGCGAAGCGCACGCAATCGACTCGCTCAACTTTCTCTACGACACGTTCCTCTCGCTCGTCGAGCGCTGGCAGGCGGAAGGCAAGATGCGTTCCGACATCGACAGCAAAATGATCATGAAGGTATTTGAAGCGATCATCAACGTCGATACGCATAAGGACGAACTCGGCATGGAGTACTTCCCCAGCCTGCTCGACATCATGACCGATTTGATTCTCAAGGGCCTGACGGAATGCTCCGCCTGACGGCAGCGTTCTTTTTCATCGGCAATAATGAATGAATTTTACTATTATTCATTCACATTAGAAAGGAGTCATTTAACATGACAAAAACAGCAAAGCCCCGCAAGGTTCATATTGACGTAACCGAGAGCGGAAAGAAGACCGCGGATGTCCGCCTGCCTTACGGTATGTTCCGGCTGGGCATGAAATACGGCAAGGACGCCGCCGCAAACGAAACGGATGCCTGCGCGCGTGCCATGGCTCGCCTCAAGGACTTCGACTGCGCGACGTTTGAGCGCTCGGTCGCAACCGGCGAAATCCTTCTTCCGTATGTTCTGTTTCAAATGGACGAAACGGAAAGCAACACGCAGGTCATCCTGACCGCCGAGTAAACCGGATGATACAGAAGGAGAGCCGCATGGAAAATACCGTAACCACAAAAAAGAAACGCCGCTGGTGGATCACCCCGATCCTGCTGCTGCTCGTCCTATGCGCTGTCGGTACAGCGGCTGTGCTCAGTGATGCGCCGTCGCGACGCGAAATTTCAGCGCTATCGATTGAAAACGTTGATTTCTCCAATCTGAAGGACGGAACGTACATCGGCTCCTTTGTTGGAACAGAAAGCAATTTGCGTGATACAACGGTTGAAGTCGTCGTTGCAAGCGGCAGTGTATCGAGTATCCGCATTCTCAAAGGCGCGATAGACGACGCGGGCGCAGCACAGGAGATTGGCAAAGGTAAAACTGCGTACGATCTGTTTGACGCCGTGCTCTTGAAGAAATCGATGCAGGTGGATTTGATTAGCGGTGCTACCTTAACTTCAAAGACACACCTGAAAGCGCTGGAGCAGGCGCTGCTGCAGGCACAGCACGAAGAATAAAGGAGCTATCATGAACATCGCAGTCGTATCCTATAGTTTCACCAACAACAACGAGAGGTTTGCGGCCTCCCTCGCCACGGGTCTCTCCGCGAAACACATTCGCATTCAACCATCCAAGCCCGTCACCTACGGTACCCTCACATGGGACCTGCTGCTCAATCGCAAGCCGGATGCTTCGCCAAATCCGGACTCGCTCGCGCACTACGATCTGCTCGTGCTCGTCGCGCCGATTTGGATGGGGCAGGTGGCGTTTCCGCTGCGCGCGTATCTAGCGGCGCTCAAGCGCCGTGCGCAGCCGTATTGCTTTCTCTCGATCAGCGGCGGCGCGGACAGCGTGAACCCGAAGGTGCCGGAGGAGCTGAAGAAGCGCGCGGGGCAGGCGCCCGTATTCGTGCTGGATCAGCACATTCGCAATCTGCTGCCCGCCGAGCCCGCCCCAACGCGGGACGACACCTCGAAGTACCAGCTCACGGACGAAGACCTGGCGCAAGTCACCAGAAAGGCGCTGGAACAGTTCAAATTGGCCATTCCCTCCGCCTGTTAAGTGCGAGCAACGTAAAAAGCGGCAACCCGAACGGGTTGCCGCTTTTGCGTGATACGCGTTTCTTCTTAGAAGATGTGCAGCGTCAGGAACAGCGTGCTCATCAGAGAAGCGACGAGCGACACAACTGTGATCTGCGTGTTGATGGAAGGTCCCGCGGTATCTTTGAACGGATCGCCAACGGTGTCGCCAACGACCGCCGCTTTGTGCGCGTCGCTGCCCTTGCCGCCTTCGTGGCCGCTCTCAACATACTTCTTGCCGTTGTCCCAGAGGCCGCCGGAGTTGCTCATAAAGAGCGCGAACAGCAGACCGCTGATGATGTTGCCGCAGAGGAAGCCGCCAATTGCCTGTACGCCGCCGATGAAGCCGACGACGAACGTCGCGATGATCGCCATGAGGCCGGCCGGAATCAATTCCTTGATGGCGCCGTCGGTGGCAATCTCGATGCACTTGTCGTATTCCGGCTCAACGCCTTCTTTGCCTTCCTTGAGGCCGACAATCTCTTTGAACTGGCGGTGGATTTCAGCAACCATGCGCTGCGCGTTGCGGTCAACGCCGAGCATCAGCATGGCCGAGAACACGGCGGGAATCGCCGCGCCAACGAGCAGGCCGAAGAAGACCATCGGGTTCATCACGTCGAAGTTCGTAATGCCCGCTACGCCGAGTTCGGCGGCGGCAACGTTGACTTCGCTCATGAACGCGCCGAGCAGCGCGATAACGGTAAGACCCGCTGCCGCGATTGCAAAGCCCTTGGTGACGGCTTTAACGGTGTTGCCTGCGGAGTCGAGTTCGTCCGTGATGGCAAGCACTTCTTCGCCAAGATCGCCCATTTCCGCAAGGCCGCGCGCGTTGTCCACGATGGGGCCGTACGCGTCGTTGCTGACGATCATGCCGACGATGGAGAGCATGCCGACTGCCGCCATGGAGATGCCGAAGAGCGCATACTGCACGGTCTGTGCCGGATCGGTGGCCAGCGGCGCGCAGAGTTTGTACGCGACCAGCGCGGCGACGCCGATGCCGATCATGGCGGGCAGAACGCTCAGCAGGCCGTAGGAAATGCCGGAGAGAATCGTGAACGCCGGGCCAGACTGGCTGGCATGCGCAACGAAGTGGACGGGCTTCTTGGAGTCATCCGTGAAGTAGTCCGTGGTGAGGCCGATGATCACGCCAACCGCGAGGCCGACGATGCAGGCGCCCCAGATTCTCCAGGGGAACTGGAGGAAGTAGGTCGCGATTGCGGTCAGAACGACGTAGACGGCAGTGGTGACGTAGGTGCTGGAGTTCAGCGCCTTGGTCGGGTTGCCATGCTTGCCGATGCGGGCGGTCATAACGCCAATGATGGAGGCGAGCAGACCCAGCGCGGCAAAGGTGAACACCATGGTGACGTTGTTGCCGCCGAGCGCGCTGCCCATAACGAGAGCGGCTGCCATGGAAGCAACGTTGGAATCGAAGAGGTCCGCGCCCATGCCGGCCACGTCGCCAACGTTGTCGCCAACGTTGTCCGCGATAACGGCGGGGTTACGGGGATCGTCTTCCGGAATGCCCAGCTCGACCTTACCAACAAGGTCCGCGCTGATGTCGGCGGTCTTGGTAAAGATACCGCCGCCCGCCTTTGCGAACAGAGCCAGCGAGCTCGCGCCGAAGCTGAAGCCGAGGATCGTGGTCGCATCGCCGGTGAGCAGGTAAACAACCGTTACGCCGAGGAGGCTCGCGCCGACAACCGCCATACCCATGACGGCGCCGCCACGGAAGCCAGCCATGAAGGAGGGCTTAATGCCCTTCTGCGCGGCTTCGGCACTGCGGCCGTTCGCGATGGTTGCCACTTCGAGGCCGATCTTGCCCGCGATGGCGGAGATCGTCGTGCCGAAGAGATACGCAATGACCATCTGTAGGTTCATCAGGATGTTGCCCTTCCAGATCGGCGAGGGCAGGAACACGAAGATCAGCACCGCAGCAACGGCTGCAAACTTTGCAAGAACGGTGTATTCCTTGCGCAGGAAGGTACGTGCGCCGGCACGGATGAGGCCGGTGGCCTTGATAATCTTCTGATTTTCGCAGGGTTGACGCTTGACCCAGAGATAGAGCCAAACTGCAAATGCGAACGCCAGGAGAGCGACGAGAATCGACCCGTACATGATGAGTTTTTCCATATTACTATCTCCCTTTAGTGTTCCGCTTGTATCGCGGTGTTATGAGTGTCGATGGCGAGCGCTTACGCGTTGTCACCGGAACGCTTCCGCTTTTTAATCGGGTTCGTAATCAGGTTGAGCAGGGTGATCGTGATGATGATCGCAGCCGTGACAATGAAGATGCCCAGCATGCCGAGACCCAGAATTCGCAACGTGTCGCTGAGTGGGGCAACTGTATCGAGAGCCATAATCTTAATCTCCTCTCTTTATTTCGCGATGAGGCTGAGCAGAACGCCGCCCGCGATGACCGATGCAATCTGTCCGGCGACGTTTGCGCCCGCGGCATGCATCAGCAGGTGGTTCTGGTTGTCTTCCGCAAGGCCAATCTTATGCACCACGCGGGAAGCCATCGGGAAGGCGGAGATGCCCGCCGCGCCGATCATCGGGTTGACCTTCTTCTTGACAAAGAGGTTCATAACCTTACCAAAGACCACGCCGCCCGCCGTATCGAAGATGAACGCCACGAGGCCGAGGCCGAGGATCATGAGCGTACGGAGCGTGATGAACGACTCCGCCTGCATGTTCGCCGCAACGGTGAGGCCGAGCAGCAGGGTGATCAGGTTTGCGAGTACCTTCTGCGCGGTCTCCGACAGAGAGCCGAGCACGCCGCACTCACGAATCAGGTTGCCAAACATCAAAAAGCCGACCAGCGCGACCGAGCGCGGCGCGAAGACACCGGCAATCACCGTAACGATGATCGGGAAGAGAATCTTCGTTGCCGGAGAAACGGCGCTGCCGGAATATTCCATGCGAATCCGGCGTTCATGTTTCGTGGTGAGCAGTTTGATGACCGGCGGCTGGACAATTGGCACCAGCGCCATATAGGAGTAAGCCGCTATGATGATCGGCCCCAGATAGTTGGAATGCAGGTAGTTGGCCACAAAGATGGAGGTCGGGCCGTCCGCCGCGCCGATGATGGCGATGGACGCCGCGTCCTTGAGCGGGAATCCGAGCAGCGAAGCCGCAACAAGCGTTGCGAAGATGCCGAACTGTGCCGACGCACCGAAGAGCATCAGTTTCGGGTTGCTCAGCAGCGGCTCAAAGTCGATCATCGCGCCGATGCCGATGAACAGCAGCAGCGGGAAGAGCTCGTTGGCGATACCGCCGTCGAAGAGGACGTTGAGCACGCCGATCTCTTTTACGCCCTCGATGACCTGCGTAATCGCGCCGGACATCGGGATGTTCACGAGAATCGCGCCAAAGCCCATGGGGAGCAGCAGCGAGGGTTCCATGTCCTTCTTGATCGCAAGATAGATCAGGATTCCGCCGATTGCCCACATAACGACCTGCTGCCAGGTCAGGTTGGAAAAGTTGGAGAATATTGCTTCCATAACATCCGCCTTTCGTAGATACCAAAGATATGCAAGATATATACCAAATTAGGTCTTTTATAT
Source organism: uncultured Christensenella sp. (assembly GCA_964509485.1). Lineage (GTDB taxonomy): Bacteria > Bacillota > Clostridia > Christensenellales > CAG-138 > UBA7703. The sequence goes on along the minus strand of CAZDXW010000034.1, from coordinate 2,160 downwards.
CTTAACACAGTGATTGTGAAGAGTAAACTCTTATTTTTTCACGAATTATTTGCATTTTAAGGACGAATAAATTTCAATTTTACTTTGATTTTACGTGTTTTTTCACGGTTTGATTTCGTTTTCACCGGTATAAGAAGTTTGGCACTCGATTTCCTGCAAGGAACTTGCCAAAAACGACATCTGCCCGCGACTGCAATCGCGGGCAGATGTCCACAGCCAAGCGCGGCATGCTAAAACACAGCAAATCGCGCAAGGAGCGCGCGCCGATTTTCCGAAGAAAGCCGAATCTCGCGCTACCGTTACAGTATCAAACGCGGGCACGCTCGTCAAGGAAAAGCGCTTAATTTCGCGCATTTTCATTGGATTTTCAGTAATTTTGGAGAGGATTGATGGCTCCGGATCGGCGGCGATCTATGCTATACTCACCATAGGAAGAATTCTTTGAAAAGAGGGGCTGCTTCATGCACTCGGTCATTGACTGGCTTCTGGATGGCGACGTCTCCATTCAATACATGACGCACCATCTTCTGCTGCATACGAGCGAAACCGTGCAGCAGCAATTGCGGCAAAGAATCCCGCTGGAGGGGTTTGGCGCGCGCCTGCTCTCCTGTCGAGGCGAGAGCGGGCATTGGGGACGGCATTACTACCAGCCCAAATGGACCAGCACGCACTATACCCTGCTGGATTTGAAGAATCTTTGTGTTCTGGAGTCGCTCGCTCCCTGCCAGGAGATGGTCGGCCGAATGTTTCGGGAATGCCTTCTGGAGAACGGCGGGCTCGACCTCAGCAAGTACGAGCATCCGAGCGACGTTTGCGTAGATGGAATGGTGCTGAACTACGCGGCCTACTTCTGCCCGGAGGAAGCGCTTCTGGATCGGTTGGTCGACTTTTTGCTCCGCGAGCAAAAGCCCGACGGCGGCTTTACTTGGGATTTGCAGTCCGGCTATGGCGATCCGCACACGACGATCTGCGTACTGGAAGGGTTCGCGCAATACCGTGCCTCTGTCGGGCGAGCCGACGCCGATATTCGCGCGGCATGCGACCGCGCCGTCGAGTTTTTGCTTCGAAACGGATTGTTCGCACAAAACGCCGATCCCCGATTTCGAAAGCTCGCTTATCCCTATCGCTATCGCTACGATCTGCTGCGTGCACTGGAGTTCTTTGCCACAGCAGGCATTCCCTACGACGCGCGCATGCGCCCCGCCATCGATTGGCTGGAGGCAAAGCGGCGGGCGGACGGGCTCTGGTATCTGGAGCATCAGCACAAGGGAAACGTGCATTTCGTTCTGGAAGAAACCGGCAAACCCAGCCGGTTCATCACGCTCAAGGCGCTCTTCATCCTGGACTATTTTCAGCGATTACCGAATCTAAACTGACAAATCGCTTTCACTTTCGATTTCGGAATGTTTCACGCAATTCGCATACGCCTCGCTTCTTGCGTAGAAAAACATATACTGCTGCAGTGCGCCCGCGATGCCAGGATACCGCTCCAGCGGAAACGCACCGCCGTATTCGTGTTCGACGATGCGGTTGATCCAAACGTCCCGCGGAAAGCGTCCGAGACGATGGTAGCCAAAGAGCAGCACGCAGTTCGCCACCTTCTCCCCCACGCCCGGAACCGCGAGCAGCGCCTGCATCAATTCATCATCCGGCAGATTCGCTATTTGGGTCAAATCCAGCGCGCCGCCGGCGACGAGCCGCGCCGCCGCAGAGACGTATTTCGCGCGGTACCCCAGCGAGCAATCCAGCAGGCAGCGCTCGTCCTGCGCGGCGAGACGCTCGGCGGAGGGGAACGCAAAGTACCGCTCCCCCGCGCTCTCAATTGGCTCGCCAAAGCGCGAGCAGAGCGCCTCAACGCAGTACCGAATCGCGGGGATGTTCTTGCGTTGCGAGAGGATGAACGTAATCAGCATCTCCCAAGGGTTTTGCCGGAGCATGCGAATGCCGCGTCCATAATCGCAGGCGCGATTGAGAAACGCGTCGCCTGGGTCGGCGCTGGCGCGGATGCCCGCGTAGTCCTGCTCCAAATCGAAATAGTCCAGCCAGAGCGCGTCAAACTCCACCTGCGAGCAGTCCAGCTCGCAGCCCTGCGGCATTTCGCGCAGTCGCAGCACGCGCCCGAGCGCAACGAGCGTGTAGCCGCCCGTCGAATTCGGGTTC
>CAZDXW010000033.1:0-33125 GCA_964509485.1 uncultured Christensenella sp. | reverse complement strand
AAAACGCCGCAGTGTCGGCGTTTTTCGCGGCCGGGAAGCGAGGCGAGCGCGCGCGTCGCGCGAAGCGCAAGCAAGCCGCAGCCGAAGCGGAGAATCCCTCCGGTCGCACCAAAAGAAAGAAGACCCTCGTGGTCTTTTTTTCTTTTGGCAATCATTCAGAGGGATTTGAAGCCGCGAGAAAAAACAGTCCGGTGGACTGTTTTTCGCGGCGGGGGAGCGCTGGCGAGTGCGCGCGCCGCGCGAAGCGCAAGCAAGCCGCAGCCGAAGCGGAAAATCCCTCCGGTCGCACCAAAAAAGAGCCGATAAACTCTAGCGTTATCGGCTCTTTCCTTTTCCCCAAAACTTACTTTGTAACCCACTTGAGCAATGGTATCATGTGTTATAGAATCCTGTTTGTTTAAATCAGCAAGTTTCGAATACTTGAGATGTCTGCTTCTATACAAAGTCTCGTACTACTATGGGTTCATTTATATAATTTCAAGAGCTAGAATTCCTAATAAATGATAAACAGAACCTAAACCATTCAGTGGAGTTTCAATCAACCTATCCTACTCTCAATTCAGTACGAATATGATTCGACTTATACGCTTTGTAATGGAATCATCCTTAACATTATGCTATAATTTCAAGAAAATGCAGGTTGAATGATTTGAAGCGTTTACTGTTTCATCAGGTGATCGGGTTTGTTGCAATATCCGGCGTTGGTTGGATCATTGACTTCTCCGTATATACCGCCCTAACAATTGTTGGCGTTTCCGCTGGAATCGCCAACTTTCTATCGGCGTTACCAGCCATAACCTTTGTATTCTTTCTCGCGATAAAAAAGACATTTCGCCGGAACTCTGATGGATTATCCCTCTTCTGGAAATATGTACTTTATGCGCTGTATCAACTCGTACTGTTGACCGCCGTTTCGTTCTTAAACCAGTTTCTGTTCAATTTGCTCCGCAGCACGCTTGCGGAAGGAACACTGCTCTATCAATACTGCGCGCTACTGACGAAGATCATGATTACGCCGATTACGATATTTTGTAATTTTATCGTGCTGAAACGATTAGCGGAGAGGATGTAGCCATGCCCAAGATGCTGCTCTTTATACCCATGTACAATTGTCAATCTCAGATCACGCGCGTTTTAGATCAAGTAACCCCTCAAGTTGGTACATGGTTTCAGGAAGCCCTCATCGTGAACAATCGCAGCACGGACGACGGAGAGAACGCGGTCATCAATCGTCTTATTCAAAACGACTTGCCCTGCAAGGCAACGCTACTTCGCAATTGCGAAAACTATGGCCTTGGCGGTTCGCACAAGGTCGCGTTTGCTTACGCAATGGAGCATCATTTTGATTATATCGCGGTATTGCATGGGGATGATCAGGGCCACTTAGAGGATTTGCTTCCAGTTTTAGAAAGCGGCGCCTATCAGCATTATGACTGCTGCCTTGGCGCAAGGTTTCTTCGCGGCGCTCGCCTGGAAGGTTACTCGCGGTTTCGAACCTTCGGAAACAACGTGTATAATCTCCTGTTCTCTATCGTGGTTCGACGTAGGATATATGATCTTGGTTCCGGATTGAATCTATATAGCGTGAAATCGCTCGAGAGCCGCTATTATGAGAAGTTCTGCGACAACCTGCAATTTAATTATTGCATGGTGCTTGCTTCTGCCTATCTACGTCAAACGGCCTTATTCTTCCCAATTCGCTGGAGCGAGGACGATCAGGTGTCCAATGTAAAGCTTTGGCGGCAGGCTGTAAATGTACTCAAGATTCTATTTGGCTATGCGTTTGCTCCAAAGCGCTTTCTTGGAAGAGAATTACGCGAGGTACCCCGCACATCGTACCCCGCGGAGCTGGTTCTCTCCACTTTGACGAATGAAGGTACGCTATGAAACAGTCTCGATGGCCCATTTGGCTCACCGTTCTGTTGATCACGGCAAGCGCCGCGTACTTTTTTGCTTCGCTGGATGATGCGAGCATACGAATAAGCTTGCTAAAGTATGACGTGTTGCTCCCTCTGCTGCTGCTCATCGCATTTGCAGCGCAATGGCTTAAATCGATGCGCATGTTCGTGATTATGATGGACACGCAGCTTTCCTATCGACAGAACCTTGCGCTGTATTCCGTCGCAACCGGTATCAATATTATGGTGCCGTTCAAGATTGGCGAACTCTATCGCATTGCGCTGTATGGGCGCTCTATTGGCAGCTACGTCGGCGGCGCGGTGCGCGTGGTATTTGACCGTGCGGTAGACACAGCCGCACTGTTGACGTATCTCACCATTCTCATGTTGTTTCAAGCCAGTACGATACTTCCCTTCTATCTATTTCTTCTATCGTTATTCACACTATTCTGTGTCGCGTGGTTTGTCTTTCCGCAGCTTTACCGCTTTTGGAATGACTACCTGATTTCACAGCGGCACTCGCGGCGGTCGGCCAAGATGCTCAAAACTCTTTCCGATTTAAACACCGCATATGAGTATCTGCGAAACATTCTCCGTGGACGAACCTTCGTCGTATACCTGCTTTCGATGCTGGCTTGGGGTTTGGAGCTGGTTGGCGTATATGTGCTGACCAGTTACGCAAAAAGCGACGTCATCACTCGGATTTCGGACTATCTCAAGTCTACCTTAAGCACGACCGGGAACGAGTATCAGAAGCTCTTTGCGCTCTGTTACTTAGTTGTACTTTTTGTCCTGTTCGTTTATTCGGTTTGGCGTTTAAAAAGGAGGCGAAACGTATGAGTCGTCTATTGATTGTATATGACGATTCCCAGCAGCCCGAAGAGGAGATCCGCGCAATCATCGGCAACCGGCATTTCGGTGAAATCATCATTGAGAAACAAACGGTAAAAGAGCAGATGAAGGCTCAGTTCCTCTCCTGTTTTCCCGAATGCACGGTTTTAAGTCTTGACCATGTGGGCGATATCGCTTCTCTCAAAGAGCAGCTTGATGTGGAAGCAAGCCGCGAGAATGGGAGAATTCGAGTGCTCCATTTCTTTTCCAGTTTTCTGATCTGTCAAAAAGAAGAAGCGGAGTCTGTGCTGAAATGCGCGTCATTCGCCGAGCGCGTCTATATCGCAAAGCAAAACGGGATGGTTGTTTTCTTTGCTCTGCCAAGCTTGGATAGCTATTTTCTTTTCTTAAGAAGAGCGCAGGATTCGTGCAGTACGAGATTGCCATTGCAGGAAGAGCAAGCAAGCCCGATTCGCCTGAGCGGAAACGAGTTTCTCTTCATCGGCGCGCAGGAGGGGCTCGTCCTCAGCCTCACGAGTAAATATAACGCGCGCTACTTCAACAATCTCATCACTGAGGAAGATGTCGTCACCAAGCGATCCTCCAATATTGAGAAAATCCGAGCCGAGTACCAGTTCTGGCATCTGTTACCGGATGCCATGAAGATTTGGTTCGTCATGCCTTTTGATTTTCAGGAGGATGGCACCTGCGCGAGTTATCGAATGGAACGGCTCTATGTGCCGAACCTGGCGATCAAGTATGTACACGGGGCAATGGACGATGTTGAGTTCAACTCGTTTTTACAGCGATATTTTCGTTTTATCGCCTCCCGTTCAAGCCGTAAAATGAGTAAGGAAGCATACTTCGCACAAGCCGAAAAGCTTTATCTCCAAAAAACACGAGAGCGTATAACCGCACTCAAGGCCGATCCACGATTTGCTTCCATTGCTGCGCTCATTCGCAGCGGGACGCCATATGCGGATATAGACGCCGCATTCGATCGGTTTACCGCCATCTATAAACGCGTCGTTGCGAAATGCAAATTCGATTATTGCGAGGTAATCGGGCATGGTGACGCATGTTTTAGCAACATTCTTTACGACTATGCAAGCAAAACGCTCAAGTTCATAGACCCGAAAGGAGCCAATACGCAGGAAGAGCTATGGACCGATCCATATTATGATCTTTGCAAACTATCGCACTCAGTCCTCGGTTTCTATGATTTCTTCAACAGTGGATTGTATGAGATTGCTCTGGACGAAACCCTTCGTTTGCAGGTGAGTGTGCCATTCCACAACGAGCGGCATGCCGAAATCCTACGGAACCATCTGTTGGCAAATGGGTTTGATTATACCATGATGCGCACGGGCGAAGCGGCGCTCTTCCTGTCCATGCTGCCGCTGCACATCGACAATCCGCATAAGGTGCTTGGCTTTTTCCTGAACGCAATGCGCATTCTCGATGAACTGGAATTGATCTTAGCTGGAGAACGATAACCTATGGAACAGCCTTTTACTCTGATTATTGACGTTGACGGAACATTGTGCCCGATCAAGCGGCGCGAGGAACAATATGAAGATCTTATACCCTACGGCGTGATGGTAGAAAAAATTCGGAGTTATCACAACGAGGGTGCAAAAATCGTTCTCTTTTCTTCCCGCAATATGAACACATATAACGGAAACCTTGGCCTAATCAATAAACATACGGCAAGTGTCCTTATGGATTGGCTTAAGCGGTGGGACATACCCTACGACGAGATCTTCTTAGGCAAACCCTGGCCCGGACACAATGGTTTCTACGTGGACGATCGCTCCGTTCGACCGAAAGAGTTCCTGACGCATACGCCGGAGGAGTTGGCGAAGATTTGCGAAGGCGATCGGGAGGGCCTGGAATGAACATCATCATCACCATGGCGGGAGCCGGAAGCCGGTTTCGCGACGCAGGATATACTCTGCCAAAATATCAGATTGAAGCACATGGAAAAACTCTGTTTGAGTGGTCCTTATTGAGCCTGCGTGACTATCTGCCACACACCAGTCGGGTCATCTTTCTCGTGCGCGCGGAAGACCATGCGCAAGCGTTTCTTCGCGAGCAGGCAAAGCTTCTCTCATTACCGCACCCCGTTGTTGTCGAACTGGATCATCTGACGGATGGGCAGGCAACGACTGCGCTGCTTGGAATGCAGCATTGCGAAAATACGGAACCCGTGATGATCTACAACATCGACACCTATGTAGAGCCGGGCGAATTGCGCTATGAACAGATTTGCGGTTCCGGCTATATCCCCTGCTTTCATGCGCAAGGGGAGCATTGGAGCTTTGTGCGGCTGAATTCTGAAAATGACGCAGTTGAAGTTGCCGAAAAGAAGCGAATCTCCAATAATTGTTCGATTGGCGCGTATTATTTTTGCAGTTGTGATTTATACAAGGATGCTTACGACCGACTCTACGGCAGCGGCTGGGATGGAGTGAAGGAGAAATACATTGCTCCGATGTATAACCGCCTCATTGAGGATGGACGAAAGGTAACTATATCGCTTGTCAACCCGGAGCATGTGCATGTGCTGGGCACGCCGGAAGAGTTGAACGCGTTTCTCGCCTTGCCGCGTGAAACAGTTGAAGGAAAATAGCAATGCAGCAGAATTGTTTGCCGTTTGGAAGGGTATGAAACATGAACAAACTATCATTCAGTAAAAAGGACTTCCTGAGTTTATTAGCGATTTGTCTGCTCGGAGTCATTTTTGTCACGGTCTGCATTGGGATTATTGGCAATCGACCGCAGGTATACAAGGAGTACATCATCGAAACAGTCGCGTATTCCGACTCAAATAAGTCCGGCGAAATCAACTTGTTTTGGGCTCTTCTATTCGGAGGTTGCCTGTTGACGTTTATTGTACAGCGGTTTATCCTGCATTCCAAACGTGTTCCGTCCGACGAACAAGCTGCCGAAAGCAACGCCTCACGAAACAATTGGGTGATCGTCCTGTTGCTCCTAAATTTGGCAGTGTACTTTATGAGCGGTGCATTCGCACCAATTCTGCTTTGCGCGTCTTCGCTCTATATTTTACTCTCGCTGGTTCTACCGAGTCGCGCAAAGGATGGCTTAATTCTTTTTATTGTTCTGTTTTATACCGTAACAGCGTTTACCTTCCTTCTGAACTTTGTGCTGGCATGTTCTTTCCAAACTGATTTTTTATTGCTCACAACGGTTTTGATCGAGGTAATCATCCTCTTTTTTGTGCGAAGTAAAGATGGGCTTCGCAGAATATCGCTCCTGCTGCAGACAATACTGCCGTTTCTGCTGATAGCATTTCTCGGCAATCGGTATTTGTACAACGATACGGTCATTTCTCTGGATCTGGTGCCTCAGGTTTATTTCGTTGTATGTTCTCTCATGGTAATTCTTTTCATCTTCTTGGTCAGGCATGTAATCAAAAACTGGAGTCCAGCAGCCACAAATCCGCAGCCAGGAGTTGTTTCCATATCAGCCTGTCTTGCCATTGCTATTTTCAACATATTCAGCGGCACCGGACTGTTTGTGTCAACCGATGTGCATCACGTTGGGGAAGCGATTCTTTCGTTTCAGCAGATATTTGACCTAAAGCAGATTCCGTATGTGGATTATTTTCCGGTCTCCGGTTTGTTCTCTGTTGTGCTGGGCGGCATTCTAAAGTTTCTGGGAGGTAAACTCACCTATTTTGCGTTCGCACAAGCATTTTTAAGAATCTTCTTCGTGGTTGTGATTCTCCTGTTGTGCGGTGAGTTGCTAGATAAGTCCTACTGTCTAATAATTGCTTCCATCTTTGTTCTTGCGCCTTCCCCGTTGATTGCTAGAGCATATCTCATTTTGCCTTCCGTTTTGGTTCTTCTACTTCCACGGTTGATCAAACGCAAACAACTCTGGTTGATGAGCTGGATTTGGCTCTGCCTGATTGGGGTTCTTTACTATCCGCTCTATGGGGTTGCAACGTTTCTCGGTTCACTACCGTTCGCCATTGTCCAATTGTATTCCTTTGTAAAAAGCGGAGAATGTAAAGACCAAACAAAGACCGTCCGTTTTTACCTGCTTTGGCTCATTGCGCTTCTGCCAGTCATCCTTTGTCTTCCGCTGCTGTTTGGCATAGCGAAGCACACGCTGGTTTACTCGTCGCAGTCCGTTCTGGCAGACGGAATCGCCGTCTTCGGGCAAGATGTGCCTAGTGGTTTCATGCCTGCACTCAGTGCTGTGTCAATCTTGCGGAGGGCATGCTATTATGCAGTTCGCTTCCTGCTGCCAGCCGTATATGTCTGGATATTTGTGTACATTTTAGTGAAATCTTTTAAGCAGAATGGCATTCGTCTCAGCACGTTTCAATCCCCGCTGTTCCTAGTAACGAGTTTTGGTATTCTTTCGCTGCTGGTTTCTTACACTTACACAATTGTAAGGGAAGACACTGGTGTATTAATATCCCGTAGCGCATATGTTTTCATACCGTTAGCAAGCATCCTGATCATTCTGATTTGTGTAAAACATCTAGAGGAGTCTTTCTACAGCAAGCTCATCATCGGGTTTGTTGTCTTTGTTGCCGTATTATTGGGTAATACATTTAACAGTGTTCAGACGATTGACAACCGGCTTGTATATCAATATGAAGTACCCGCTAAAAGCCGACTCATTTCAGCGTACGAACAGGAAACGCTGAAGAATATTGGTCCCGGATTTGTTGATTCTGTTCAAATGGATACAGGCTATCTATCCTATATGAGCAGAATGACGGACCTGCTGCAATATGACAGCAATCTATCCTTTTGCGGACTGGACTTTTCATACATCTTCGCTACAGGCGCGCGTACCTGCGCGCAGCCCAGTTTCCCCACTATCAAAAGCGATTCAACCACTTCAGAATGCATTGACGTTTTGAGAGCAGAGAAGCCTGTCATCTTCAATGGATTCTTCTCGTCTGTTTCACAGTATCATCTATATGAATGGTTGATGTTGACCAACGAATACGTTTATAGCGAACATTACGATGCTTTCCTTCCCGTTTCCTTGAGCAATATGATTTGGGACAACGCAACAAGTGACAAGCGGCTCGCTCCATATGCCGTTACCGACGTCGGGCTTGTCGCGAATTCGCTTGGGCATTCTATCAATACTCTGATTCCCAACTTTGAAGAGACCGACGTCACACTGGCAAGCGTCGAACCGGTGAAGAACGAATCGACGGATGCAGCCATATCGGATAATTCCCCTACCGTTACATATCGCTATTCCCTGTCGAAGGACCTGAACGGAAGCGACGGAGACTTCATATATATTGACTTTGGGATTGATCCGGAAGCAAATGATGAGGCAGGGTTCATAAGCTCAATGGGGGATTTTCTAAAGAAGCATACAGCAAACAAGGATGTTATCGTTACCGTACGTTGGGATAATGGTTATGCTCCAGGTGCGAAAAACTACATGCAGTGCCAGCTCGGAACCGGCGCGCTATTGATTCCTCTTGGTTCAAATAACAATTGGTTGCTGAATTCGCATTCCACGTTGTCGATTTCCGTCGAAGGTTTGACGGTTGGCAGCAATACAACTATACAGAAGCTGTTTTTCCTGAAATCAACTATGCCGAATGTATGGTTTGAAGATATAGTGACAAAATAGACGAGCTACTACAAAGTGATACAGGGTTCCTACAATTTGGAATGCTTCACATTTGTCTGAAACAGTTCCAAATTGAGGAACCTTATTTGTTATTATCTAGAAATTCCTAAACTTTGAATACTGTTCCTGATCTTCTCCCACAGATCATTCACAAAGCTCGACCCTCTTCCAAAAGCCACGCTGGTGTGTACGTAAAGCAAGTACAACAATCGTGGTATCGACGAGCACATTCTCCGTTACCACTCCACAAATGGTGGAATCGAACCTCTCGTCCGCAATCATCCTGGCCAAAATCGCCAGCGTACCTGCCGCAACGCTGACTCGCGCGAGCGAAATATGCCGCGGGGATGTGTTGTTCGTCAGCGTTGGTGCCCTTCAAAATCTTGACCTCCGGCAGCTTCGCCAGTTCTGCATCTATAGCGACAAGCTGCTTCTCTAGCGCAATTCTCTCCCTTGTCACCCCTCCCCCCTCCAGCCCATCCATGCCGCAGCCGAAGCGGAAAATCCCTCCGGTCGCACCAAATAGAAAAGGCCTCATGGCCTTTTTCTTTTTGGTCTATTGTTCAAAGGGATTTGAAGCCGCGATGAGAAAACGCCGCAGTGTCGACATCTTAAAACCGTTTATGGCGATAGCTTTACCGAAAGTCGAAACAGCTTGCGTCATATATTGAGATCGCGTGGTTCTAACTGTCAAACTATTTCAAAAAACAGTGTAAACCGTTATAATGCTTAATAGCATAGTTTGTATTTGTAATCTGCCAAATCTTAAGAAAAGCCAAGAATTATAAAAATCTATGGAGGGGAAGTATATGCAGTATAAAACTGAACAAGTAGTCCTGAAAGAAAAATTCATTGGTCATGATGCGAAGAATCTGGTGCTCATTGATAACGTGCTCAATAAATACGCTGCCAACGGATGGACACTGTGTACAATGACAACCACTGTTGCGGGAAACACCGGATTGGGCGGCGGTGACCGGACGGTGTTTACGCTCGTCTTTCAAAAGTCGTAATCTTTGGTGCATTATCGATGTATCAAAGGTTTTGACTGAAACACCACATACTACCGATATATCCTTAAAAAGATCTGGCAGACAAACAGAGAACAGGTGTTGATCGGCACGGGAGGCTATATGCTTCCCGTTTCTTTATAAACTCGGTATGAAATAACATCTCCCATTTCATTATCGGCTCTTTGCTTTTGTCTAGAACCCCCTTTGGAATCTAATTACGCGTTGAAAGGCACAATACGCCAAATTTCATAATAACGCCTTAACACAACTTTAACGTCGTTTGCCCAAACTCGAACGGCGTTCTTTCACGAGTCGCTTTATACTGCGGCTGTAGCTCAAAAAGAACTGCAATAAGAGGATACGATGATGGAAGAAGAATTGAAGAATCTCGTCGCAACCGCGAAAGAGATGATCAACCGCCGGGAGTTTGACGCATGCGAAACGCTGCTTGCGACCGCCATGTTTCAGTCTCCGCACAGCGCGGTGCCGCACAACCTGATGGGGCTGCTGCTGGAGAAGAAGCGCAAGCACGAGGACGCGATGAAGCACTTTCGCGCGGCAAACGCGCTCGACCCTTCCTATGCGCCCGCGCGCTGGAATCTGGAAGGGTACGCGGAGTTCTACAAAACCCGCGTCGACGCATATGTTCCGGAGGACTGCGATTTTGAGCACCTGCCAAGACCCTTCGTAAAGGAGACGAAAGCATGTATATAATCGTCGCAGGCTGCGGAAAAATCGGCGCAAATCTGGTGAAGAACCTCTCCAACGACGGGCATGACGTAGTCGTGATCGACCCGAACGAAGAGAACTTTGCGCAGCTCGAAAACGGCACCAACTGCCTGACCATTACCGGCATGTCCATTGACGAGGACGTGCTCAAGAGCGCGGGCATTGAACATGCGGACGCGCTCTGCGCCGTCACGAGCGAGGACAACGTAAACATCATGACCGCGCAGATTGCCAAGCAGCTGTATCATGTGCCGCATGTGGTGACGCGTTTGTACGACCCGGAGAAGGACGGAATCATGCGCCAGATGGGGCTGACCACCGTCTGCCCCACGATGCTGACCGTCGCCAGAATCGGCGAGCTGCTCGGCGAAACGGAGGAAGGCTAACGGATGCGAATCATCATTGTCGGCGGCGGAAACGTCGGATACTATCTGGTAAAAACGCTGATGGCGGAGAAACACCACATCATGCTGGTTGATAGCAGCCTTGCGCGCTGCGAGCGCGTTGCAAACGCGTTTGGCGGCGCATATGTCGAAGTGACGCATGGGGACGGCACAAACGCGGACTGCCTGCGGGACGCGGGCATCTACCACGCGGAGGCGCTCATCGCGGTTACGGGGCAGGATCAGAACAATCTCGTGAGCTGCCTGCTGGCCAAGGATTACTTCGGGGTAAAACGCACTATTGCGCGCGTGAAGAACCCAAAGAACATCCGCGTGTTCGAGCAGCTCGGCGTGGACAGCGTCATCAGCAGCACCGCGCGCATCGCGGGCAGCATTGATCAGGAGCTGGACTGGGCGGACGTCAACGCGCTGTTGACCAGGCAGGCGACGCATGTTCGCGTGCGTGAGGCGCTGGTTGCGCCGACCTCGCCTTATAACAACAAGCGGCTCAATGAAATCGGGCTGCCAAAGGGCATGATCGTCGTCTGCGTCGTGCGCGACGGCGAAGCGGTGATTCCGGACGGCACCACCGTATTGCAGCCGGACGACAACATCGTCATCCTGGGCAACGAGTGCGATCTGCCGCAGGTGATATCGAATATTCGGGGAGAAGCAAAATGAGAGACAAGTTGAAGACTGCGCGCGGCGTATTGCTGGAGATCGGTTTTTCCGGCGCGCTGATCATTGCTGGTTACGCCGTATCCGCATTGTTGGGGTGAACTGTTTATGATCGACAGACCGATCAATCGGCTTCGGCCGATTTGTTATTATACCGGGCTCGTCATTCTGGTGCTCAACGCGCTGCAGATTCTGCCGATATTGACCTCCGTCGCCTACGGCGAATGGCCGATTGTGCTCGCGTTTGTCGCGTCGCTCTCGATTGCGGCGCTGGTTGCGGCGGGGCTGATGCTCGCGGGTACGAAGGAGCGCTTTGCGAAGCTCAGCTTTGGCGAGGGAATGGTCGTTGCGGCGGGGTCGTGGTTTTTTTGCATGCTGCTCTCCGCGCTGCCGTACTATTTTTCCGGCAACTACCTGAGCTATCTGGACACGTGCTTCGACGTGATGAGCGGGCTGACCACCACGGGGCTGACGCTGATTCAGGATCTGGATCACGTCAGTAACGGCATCAATATGTGGCGGCACCTGCTGACGTTTGTCGGCGGGCAGGGCATGGTCGTGCTCACGCTGACCTTCCTGAGTAAAGGACAGGGCGGCGCATACCGCATGTACGTTGGCGAGGCGAAGGACGAAAAGCTCTTTCCCAACGCAATCAGTACCGCGCGGCGCATCTGGCAGATCAGCCTGATTTACCTCGCGGTGGGCACGGTTGCGCTCACCGTTTCGGCTCTGCTAGCCGGCCTTCCGCTCGACCGCGCGTTTCTACACGGCCTCTGGACCTATATGTCCGCCTGGAGCACGGGCGGGTTCGCGCCGATGAGCCAGAACATTCTCTATTACCACAGCACGCTTCTGGAGCTGGTCACTGTTGTGTTCTTCGTGATTGGTTCCTTCAATTTTGCGCTGCACCACGCGGTGCTCTCCGGTAACACGCGGGAACTGCGTAAGAACATTGAGACCGTCACGTTCTCGGTGACGCTGATCATCACCGTGCTCCTCTGCACGCTGGGGCTGATGAAGAACAACGTCTACCCGGACGCAGTGGCGATGTTCCGAAAGGGATTTTACCAGCTGATCTCCGGACACACCACAACGGGGTTCATGACGATCTACGCCAAGCAGTTCTATTATGAATGGGGCGATATCGCGCTCTTTGCGATCACGATCGCCATGATGTTCGGCGGCAGCGCGAGTTCGACGGCGGGCGGCTTTAAAGGCATGCGCACCGGCATTCTCTTCACCGCGCTCAAGGGCGAGGTGCGGCGTATGGTGCTGCCGGAGACGCGCGTCAAGGAGCAGAAGTATCACCATATCCGCGACATTGTGCTGACCGATACGGTGGTCAAAAGCGCGGCGCTGATCGTGATACTCTATGTGGCGACGTTTACCGTCGGCACGCTGGCGGGGCTTCTCGCGGGGTTCCCGCTGAGCATGGCGGCGTTTGAGTCCGCGTCCGCCACCGGCAACGTTGGCCTCTCCATCGGGGTCACCACCGCCGCGATGCCCGCGTTCCTAAAAGTGGTCTACATCGCAATCATGTGGCTCGCGCGGCTGGAGTTTTTGTCGGTGTTTGCCCTGGTTTCCTATGTCATTCGAAAGGCGGCGCAGGTATGCACCAAAAAACCTTATTCCTTATAATCGCGTTGCTCGTTCTCCTCGTGCCCGGCGTGGCCTTGGCGGAGAGTGCAGCCGTTGGCAGCAACGACCTGATTGACCACGCGAAGGATTACGACGGAACGACCGTCGTGTTCGAAGGCGAAGTGCTCGGCGATATCCTCTATCGCGGGGAGTATGCCTGGCTCGCCGTCTTTGACGGCAGCAATACCATTGGCTGCTATGTGTCCGCCGAGCAGGCAAAGCAGATTTCGCTGGTCGGCGGTTACGGCAAAAAGGGCGACACCGTTTCGGTGGAAGGCGTGTTCCGTCGCGCCTGCCCGGAGCACGGCGGAGACCTCGACATTCATGCCAGCACGGTTACGGTTCTTTCGACCGGAACGCGCGTAGCGATGCCGCTCTCGCGGCTCGTCACGACGCTCGCCATTGCGCTTCCGATTCCCGCGGCGGTTCTGCTGTTTCTCGTTTGGAAGCGGCGCGCCGCTTTCCGGCTGCCGAAGCAAAATTCCGACGCCAACGCCCTTAAAAAGTGATATGCTATGCGTAGAAGCCGGACGCTGATTCGGTCGGAGGTATCCCCTTTGAACGCAGGCAACCCATCGCGCGAAGAACACATTCTCGTTTGCATTTCACCCTCGCCAAACAACGCGAGGGTGATTGAAGCGGGGCGTGTTCTTGCGCGCGCGTTTGGCGCAAAATTGACCGCGCTCTACGTGGAGCCGCCCACGGGAGCCGCGGGTGATCCCGCTCTTATACGGCAGTTGGAGTCGAACCGCAAGCTGGCGGAGAAGGCCGGCGCGGAGCAGGCGGTCTCCTACGGCGCGGACGTCGCGCTCCAGATTGCGGAGTTTGCAAAAACCGCCCGCGTGACGAAGATTGTTCTCGGACACGCATCCACGGCCAATCGCCTGTTCCCGCAGAGGCACGATCTCTCCTTCCGGTTGACAAAGCTGCTGCCAAACATGGAGCTCTATCTGGTTCCGGACGAGGCGCATGCACGCGCGCCGCGCGCGCGGCTCCGCAGTTTAACGCTCCGCTCGTTTGGCATACAGCTCGCCATTTTGGTGGCCACGACGCTCGTCGGGCTGCTGCTGCGCCCGCTCGGTTTCACCGAAGCGAGCATCATGACGCTGTATATCCTCGCCGTGCTGTTGACCGCGTTCTGGACGGACGGCGTATTATACGGTCTCATCTCGTCCGTGCTGAGCGTGCTGACGTTTAACTATTTCTTCACGGAACCGCGGTTTACCCTGCTGGCATACGACCCCGGCTATCCACTGACGTTCCTCGTCATGCTGATTGCCGCCGTTCTGACCAGCTCGCTGACCGCGAAAGCGCGCAGCCAGGCAAAGGTCAACGCGGAGAAAGCCTATCGCACCGAGGTGCTCCTCACCGCCAGCCGGAATTTGCAGCAGGCGGATAATGCGGACGAAATCCTTCTTGAGACCGCGCGGCAGCTGCACGCGCTGGTCGGCGGAGCGGCGCTGCTTTACCCAGCCGAAAACGGAGTGCTGGATCAGCCCGTGCTGTTTCCGGACGAAGGCTCCGCAGCAGGCCTCTTTGCCGGGGAGGATCGATCCGCCGCCGACTGGACGTTTCAAAACAACAAACGCTCCGGCGCCGGAACAGCCGTGTTTTCAAGCGCCCGCTGCCAGTATCTAGCGGTGCGCGGGCACGGGGAGGTGCGCGCCGTAGCCGGAATTGAACTCGTACGCCCGCTCGATTCCTTTGAGCAGAGCCTTTGCCTCGCCATCCTCGGCGAATGCGGGCTCGCGCTGGACAAACAGCTGGCGGACGAAGCGCGGCAGTCCCTCGCGCTCAAAGCCCAGCAGGAGCAGCTGCGCGCCAACCTGCTGCGCGCCATTTCGCACGATCTGCGTACCCCGCTGACCAGCATTTCCGGCAACGCGGAGATGCTGCTGCGCGGCGATGTGCCGGTTGACGAGCGCGAGCCGATCTACCGCAACATCTACGACGATTCCATCTGGCTGATCAACCTCGTGGAAAACCTGCTCTCCATCACGCGAATGGACGACAGCTCCATACGCCTCAACCTCAAGCCGGAGCTGGTTTCGGACATCGTGGAGAGCGCGCTGAGCCGCATTGGACGGCGCGCGGGCTCGCATACCATTCGGGTGGAGACCGAAAACGACCTGCTGCTGGCAAACATGGACGCGCCGCTGATCGTTCAGGTATTGCTCAACCTGCTGGAAAACGCGCTGAAGTACACGCCGGAAGGGTCGGAAATCGTGCTTTCCGTCCGCGACGCGGGGGATTTCGTTCAGGTTCGCGTGGCGGACGACGGGCCGGGCATATCGGACGAAAACAAGCAGCATGTCTTCGACCTGTTCTTTACGAGCGCGGGTATGCGTTCGGATGCGCGAAGGGGGTTGGGCCTCGGGCTTTCGCTCTGCCGCGCCATCGTCACCGCGCACGGCGGAGAGATCCGCGTGGAGGACAACACTCCGCATGGCTCAATCTTTGTGTTTACGCTCCAGAAAGCGGAGGTACATCTGGATGAATAAGCCGCTGATTCTCATCGTAGAGGACGACAAACCCGTTCGAAATCTGATTTCGCTCACGCTGGAGTCCCAGCAATACCGCCAGCTCGCCGTGGAAACGGGCAGCGCGGCGGTGCTTGCCTCGCTTTCGCAAAAGCCGGATATCATGATTCTGGATTTGGGGCTGCCGGATCTCGACGGCGTGGAGATCATCAAAAAAACGCGCGCCTGGTCGCAGATGCCAATCATCGTCGTCAGCTCGCGCAGCGACGACGCGGACAAGATTGAAGCGCTCGACGCGGGCGCGGACGACTACCTGACCAAGCCGTTCTCCGTGGACGAGCTGCTCGCGCGCATCCGCGTTGCGCTGCGGCGCGTACAATACATGCAGGAACACGGACAGCCGGGCGAGTCCATATTTGAAAACGGCGGGCTGAAGATCGACTTTGCCGCGGGCTGCGTATTCGTGGACGACGAGGAAATCCATCTCTCTCCCATCGAGTATAAGCTGCTGTGCCTGCTGGCGCACAACGTCGGCAAGGTGCTCACGCACAACCTCATTTTAAAGGAGGTCTGGCAAAACACGCTTCCAAACGACACGCCGTCGCTGCGCGTCTACATGGCGACATTGCGCAAAAAAGTCGAGCCTCCGCTGGGGCAGAAGCTCATTCAAACGCACGTGGGCATTGGTTATCGAATGATGAAGTTGTAAAACGGATGAACATACAGAGCTTTGCAATCGTGCCTGCGCATCGGGAATCCGCAGGCGCGAATCGTTTTTTGGATTCAGCTTTCTCCGGTCGCAGATAGATAAAAAGAAATCATCGAAGCCGAATCGGGAAGCAATCGCTTCCTTGGTTTCGCAATGCCCGATCCGCCTGCCGCCTTCGATCCTATCGCGCAACCTTTACATCCTACCCAAGCCAGTGTACTATAATAAAATATGTATGCAATTGGGGAATCCTGTTAACGGTATGAATCGAGCGAAGAAGAAACTCCTCGTCATTGGAATGTATGGCGCCGGCAGCGCTGGCGACGATGCGATGTTGCAGAGCATTGTCGAGGCGTTTCCGGAGTATGCCATTTCGGTTCCAAGCGGGGATTCGTTTCCCGTCGGCTCGTTTTTTGGCGTGTCGTCCATTCGCTGTCGCATGTACGAGGGCATGTCGCTTCCCATTTTGCTCTCCGTGCTATGGAGTTCCTGCCGGTTGTTCGCGCGGCTGCTCCGCTCGGACGCGCTCCTGTTTGGCGGCGGAAGCCTGATTCACGACCTGACCGGTTACAACCTCCCCTTCTTCTTTTTCTGGCATGCCGTTGCGCGGCTGCTGAAAAAACCCGTCGTCTATTTTGGCATTGGCATTGGCCCCGTCGAAACCAAGACCGGGCAAAGGCTCTGCCGTTACTATCTTTCGCGCGCAACGCTGTTGTTGGTGCGTGACCGCCGGGGCAAGGAAATTTGCGACCGCCTCGGCGTATCCAACGCGGTGTTGAGCCACGACATCGTGTTTCTGCGCGCGGGCAAGGCCGCGCCGGAGGATGCGCTGCTGTCGAGCCTGCGTCTGCAAGCGCGGCAATACGTGGTGGTATCCGGCTGCAGCTGGTTCCAAACGAGCAATTTCTGGGCGGGCAAGACGTCCTTTGCCGAGGAGATTGAGAACTACGCCGCCTGCCTGCAGATTGTGCGCTCTGTCAGCAATCTGCCGCTGGTGTACGCCGCCACCAACCGGCACGACGTTGCGCTCGGCGAGCGGTTGAAGGCGTATTTCCCCGAAGGCGCGTTCATCACGCTACCCGACTCGCTCAACTGCGTGCAGCTGCAGGCGGTGTTTGCCGGGTGTGGCTTTGTCTTCAGCGTTCGAATGCACTCGGCCATCTTCGCGGCGAATGCGAGTCGACCGTTCTTTTGCGCGGTCTACGACGAAAAGGTCGCGAGCCTGCTTGAGCAGACGGGCACCGGCGAATATTCCATGCCCATCGAGCAGATGACGCCCGAACGGCTAAAGCCGCTGTTCAATCGGTTTTATCAACACAGAGCGGATATTGAGGCGCATCTGGAACGCACCGTTGCGGCGTTTTCGGCCGAACTGGAAGGCCGGGTGGCCGAAATTAAAATGTGCATCGATCAAAACCACGCGCGGGGGAGCAGATAACGAGAAACGATTCGAAAAAGTCCATCCTGTGGAACACCGTTGGCAGCATCATGTGGGCGGTCAACAGTTTCCTGCTGGTGCTGTTTGTGAGCCGCACAACCGACGTAAGCACGGTTGGGCAGTTCAGCATTGCGCTGACCACCGCGCAGCTGCTCTACATTCTCGGCGTATTCGGCACCAACAGCTTCCAGATGACCGACTTTTCGTTTCAGTTTCGCTTTGCGGACTATTTCTGGCTCAAGCTGGTTACCTGCTTTGCCATGCTCGTGCTCTGCGTGCCGATTTTGCTCCTGACCGAAGACCGTCAGCAGCAAAGCTTCGTTCTATTGTTGACCATTTTCATGGCCATCAACGCGTATGCGGGCATCATTCAGTCCATGCTGTTTCGGCACAACCGGCTGGATCTCTCCGGCCAGTTCCTGTTTTACCGGCACTTTTTGTCCCTCGGCGCGTTCATTCTGATTCAGCTGCTGACCCGAAATGTCGTGCTTGCGCTGCTCGTGCTGAACGTGGTGGACGTCGTCGCCACCTGGATCTGGGGCAGGCACTATGTCGTCTGCTATGCGGAACCCGACCGTTCGTTCGACCGAGAACGGCTCAAGGCGTTGTTTCTTGAGTGCCTGCCGCTGTTTGTCAGCGTGTTTCTGATGACGTACCTGCTCAGCGTATCGAAGTATGCGATTCAGGCGCTGCTGGACAGCACCGCGCAGGGCTACTTCGGCATACTTTTTACGCCGGTGCTGATCGTCAACCTCTGCAGCCAGTTTGTGTTTCGCCCCGCGCTCAGCCGCTACGCGGAGGAGCTGCAAAAGCCGGAAAAGTCGTATCTCGGGCGAACGCTGCTGCGGCACGGGTTGCTCATTGTGCTGTTTACCCTGTTTTGCTGCGCCGTTCTCTACTTCTTTGGCGTTCCGGTCATTCACCTGCTTTACAAGGTGGACGTGAGCGCCTACCGCTGGGATCTTGTGATCATTCTGCTGGGCGGCGGCGTGTTTGCGCTCTGCCAGCTGTTTTACTTCATTCTGCTGCTTCAGCGCAGGCAGATGCAGATTTTGCTCACGTATGTGCTGGTCGCGGGGGTCGCCACCGGGCTTTCCTGGGCCTTCGTTCACCTTTGGTCGATTCGGGGGGCGAGCGTCGCGTTCCTAATGTGCCACGTGCTGCTGCTCGCTTGCTATCTGTTTTTCGCGCTGCGAAACGTTCGAAACAAAACCGCCACGGAGGCTACGAATGAATCCGCTTCCGCTTCTTAGCGTCCTGCTGCCGGTGTATCAGGCGGCGAGCACCCTGCCCGCCGTGCTCGCGGCGCTGCAAGCGCAGACGCACGCCAATCTGGAGATCATTGCCGTGGACGACGGGTCGACGGATGACAGCGTCCGCCTGCTGGACGAGGCGGCGGCGCGCGACAGCCGCATCCGCGTGATTCACGCGGCGCACGGCGGCGTTTGGGCCGCGCGTAATCTCGGCATTGCCGCCGCAAGCGGCGCTTACATCGGTTTTTGCGACGCGGACGATCTGCCCCTGCCGCAGATGTACGAAACCATGCTCGCTCGCGCGCTCGAGACCGATGCGGACGTCGTCGTCTGCGCGTTTCAGCG
Organism: uncultured Christensenella sp.; assembly: GCA_964509485.1. Lineage (GTDB taxonomy): Bacteria > Bacillota > Clostridia > Christensenellales > CAG-138 > UBA7703. Next base: position 14,090 of record CAZDXW010000033.1, on the reverse strand, counting down.
GACGGACGGCGCAACGGGACGCGTGCTCTCCGTCGAGATGACGAAATTTGGCGATCAGACGTACGATCTCAACCGCAACCCCGGCATTCTTCCATCGATCAACACGGCGCTTTGGAACAAGCTCTTTCGCGCGGACGTGCTGAAAAACGATCTGCGTTTCGACGCGCCGCCGCGCGTGCTGGAGGATATGCTGCTGCTTTGCTCGGTGTACCCCGCCTGCGGTAGCATCGCGTTTCTAACCGAGCCGCTCTATCGCTATCTGGTGCGCCCCGGTTCGGCCATGTCCTCGGTTGACCCGCGGGAGCTGGACGGGTTGATTCTCTGCTTCCGGCAGGCGTACGACTGGATCGGCGCGCAGTCTTCCGACGATCGTTTTCGGGACGTCTTTTGCCTGATGGCCTGGATTCACCTGGGGCTCTCCGTACCCGTTCGGCTGCGAAGTGCCGATTCGAAGAGCTGGCGCGCGGCAACGCGGGGCCTGTGGCTCGCGCTGGATCGGTATCTGCCCCGCTATTTACGCACGCCTTACGCAACCTTGCGATACAATCTCAAGCACCGCATGCAAAACGGAACCATACTGCTCTCGCTCTGGGCGAAACGGCTGGGCTTGTTGACGCCCGCGCTGCGGCTGTTTCGGCTTTTTCTCCGCTCGCGAAAAGCGGAGGTTCGCTGGTAGCAGGCGGAGAACACGGGCAGGGAATCGATTGACCGCGGAGCACCAAACGGGGAGGAACTTTTCCTATGATGTATGTCCATCGAGCGAGCGTACAGCGCGAGGGCGAGCACATTCGAATTTGCTGCGACGTCGATCTCGACGGCGAAACGCGGTCTCTGTTTTTTCGCACAGACGCCAAATACGAGCCGTATGTCACGGTGGATCGCGCGGACGCGTTTCTCGTGATGCTGTTCTATTTTGCCATGCAACACGGGCACGACCTGAGCTTTGAAAGCCCGCTGTCGGAAACGCTGTTCTACCAGATTCAACTCTATCTGGTCGAAGCGTTCCATCGCGCAAATCCTTCGTTTCGGCAAATCCGCATCACCTGCCCGAATACCGTGCAGGACGAGGACGCGGGCAGCGAAGTGGGCACCGGCATGAGCTGCGGCGTGGACTCGCTCTATACGCTCGCCGCGCACGGCGCGGAGCCGACGCCAAGTGGATTTCGCTTGACCCATCTGGCGTACTTTAACGCCGGCGGGTTTCAGTATGACGACGGTCGCGCCGCCGTGAACCCCAATGGAGAAAGCGTGTTTCTCGAGCAGCTGCGCGTCACGCAAGCCTGCGCCGAGGACGCAAAGCTGCCCCTGCTCGTGCTCGATTCCAATCTGGCCACGTGTTTTCCGGGCGCGCATATTCGGCTGCACCCCTACCGGGACTGCGGAGCGGTGCTGCTGTTTCAAAAGCTCTTTGGCGTGTACTATTATTCCTCCGGCTATACGGTGGATCGATTCCGTTTCCTGCCGCATTCGCACGCCGCGTTTTACGATCTGTTTTCGGTTCCGCTGCTCTCCACCGGAAGCACGCGGTTCTATTCCTTTTCCCCCGCGAAAAGCAGACTGGAAAAAACCGCCGCGCTCGTCAACGATCCGCTCGCAAACAAGCATCTGTTGGTCTGCGCGCAGAGCAGTAAAAACTGCGGCACCTGCCGCAAATGCGTGCGCACGCTGTTGACGCTGGACGCGCTGGACGCGCTGGAGCGCTTTGACGCCGTGTTTGACCTCGCGCAGTACCAGAAAACGCGCGTTATGCAGATTGGCTACTGCATTGCCAAGCGAAAGAATGAATACTACGGCGAAATCTATCCGCTGCTGAAGAGCAAGCGCAAAATCCCCGCGCTGAGCTGGGCATATGGCCTCGGCTTCTGGCTGTTGCAGCCGCTGGAACGCTGGCTGGTGTCCCGGTCGCCCGCGGGCAAGCAAAAGGCGGTTCGGCTCGCGAAAAAGCTGAACCTGCGCCTGCCCTGGTAAGCGAAAACGCAGGGTTTGTTTATTACGTCGTAGAACCATTTTCAAGCGGTTGACGTAATAAAGTTTATTAACGTATAATCAATGCATGAAAAGTAATTTACTGATCATTGTTCCGGTCTATAACGAAGCGGAGAGTATTCAGCGCACAATTCAGAATCTGCGGGAGTTTGCGCCGGAGTTTGATTGCGTCATCGTCAACGACGGTTCGCTGGATCGAACGCTGGAGATCTGCAGGGAGAACAACTATCACGTGCTCAACCTGCTGGTCAACGTCGGTTTGACCCACGCGGTCAAGGCCGGCATGATGTATGCCTATGAGAACGGATATGATTACGCGCTGCAGTTTGACGGCGACGGGCAGCACGACGCGCGCTGGATTGCACCGCTCTATCAGGCGGTTCGCTCGGGCGCGTGCGACATTGCCATCGGTTCGCGCTATCTGTTCGCCAAGCCAAAGCTCAGCATGCGCGTTCTCGGCAGCCGGTTTCTCTCGCTGCTGGTTCGCATTTCCGCCGGACAGCGTCTGACCGACCCTACCTCCGGCATGCGCCTGTATAACCGCTCCATGATCGGCCTGTTTTCCAAGGCGGTAAACATCAATCCGGAGCCGGACACGATTAGTTATCTGATTCACTGCGGCGTGCGCGTCACGGAGATTCCCGTCGAAATGGGAGAACGCACCACCGGCGAAAGCATGTTTGCCACCCTGTCCCCGCTGGACTACATCATACGCATCGCGTTTTCCCTGTGCTTTATGCAATGGTTCCGAAAGAAGGAGATCCCGCTTTGAGTATCACACTGCGCATTCTGCTGATCGCCGGTTCGCTCGTGTTTGCGACCAATGCCATCCGAAAAATCCGCTCGTCGACCGTGGAAATCGGGGACGTGCTGTTCTGGATTGTATTCTCCGCGCTGCTGTTGCTGATCAGCCTGTTTCCGCAGATTGTGTTCTTTGCCTCGGAGTTGTTTGGTATTCAGTCCGCGGTGAACACGGTGTTTCTGTGCATCATCGCGCTGCTTGCGTACAAGAGCTTTTCGTTGTCCATCAAGGTATCCTCATTGAGTTTAAAACTAAGAAGGCTCACGGCCAAGCTCGCGACGCAGGAAGCAATCGAGCGCGAGCGCGAGCAAGCCAGCGCGCCGGAGGAATCGCCCCACACAACGAATGAATAACCGTATCGGCCGGGCAAACGCGCACGGATCGACACCGGGGGTATCATGAAAACGCTCTTTGATGCAAACTGGGTTCGCCGCTGTCTCCAGCACCGGCGTGGGTGCAATCTGTTCTTTTTTCTCGCGGGAATCGTATTGACCGGCCTGTATGTGAGCCCGCCGCTCGTCGGCGGCTTCTTTCGCGAGGAGCGACTAACCTTTTTCGCCGAGCTCGTTCTTCTGATCGCTCTGTTTGGCTTTCTCTCGTTTCGAAAACCGATTGTTCGCCGCGCGCTTACGGACGCAACCGTCCCGGAAGCGCTGCTTGCGTTTGTGCTTTCCGCGCTGGGTTCGGTTTGGGTTTCGCTGCGGTTTTTCCGCACGTTCTTTGCGCCGATTCTGCGAGGAGAGCAGACGCCGCTTCGCCTCTGGCTGCTGGTTCGCGATTTGCCGCGCGCGCTGGTGAGCACCGGACTCTATCTCTTTTCGTCGCTCTGCCTGCTTGCGACGCTCTTTGCGCTGTTCTTTCTGGCGCTGTATACAGTGCGCCTGTTCCGCGGCGCCGTCGTCTACACGCTCCAGCATCCGGATCTGGAACCGCCCGCGGCACCGTCTTCGCTCGCAAAGCGCTGCTGGATTGGCGCGCTGCTCGCGCTGGTCACCGCGCTTTTGTGCTTCTTTACGCTCAACAACGGCCAGGACTGGGGCGCGGACTACTCGCTCTACATGCGCTATGGTATTCAAATTGCGCAGGGCGGCACCGCGCAGATGCGCGTTCCGTGGGGCTTTCCGCTCCTGCTCGCGCCCGTCTACCAAATCGCGGGCTACGACACCCAGACCTTTTCGAGCCTGATCTACTACAAACTCCCCGGCGCGCTCTGCATGACGCTGCTGGCGTTTGCTCTGTTTCTGTTTTACAGCAAGCGCTTTTCGCTCAAGTGGGCGGCGGTGCTGACCGCATGCATCGGGTTTAACCCGGAGTTCATCAGCTTTACGAACAACATTTTGACCAACATTCCGTATCTGTTGATCGTTGTGCTCAGCCTGCTGAGCGTCAACGCGTTTTTCTCCAGCGAAAAGCCTCTGCCGCAAATCGTGTTTGCGGTGCTCACGGGGTTATCGTTCGCCTCGGCAAATCTCGTGCGATCCGACGGCATCCTCCTGCTCTTTGCGTTTGGCTGTTTGCATCTGTTTTGCCTCCTGTGCCTCGCGTTTCGAAAGCAATCGTTCGTTCGAAATCTGACCTTGTATTATCCGCTCCGGCGGGTCTATCTGCATCTGCTGCCCTACCTGACCTATCTGGCGGCGACGCAGGTGGCATATTTGCTTCTTTCGGCTCCCGTGCTGGCCTCGAATCAGGCGGCCAACGCGGCAAAGCAGCTCGTCGTCCCCTTCTTCAGCGGGGTGGCGTACAATCTGCCGCTGCTGGGCGGGTTTTTGCAGTCGCTGCTGCCGTTTGGCATCTTTCCGGAGCTGGTGGTGTGCATACTGCTCCCCCTGCTTCTGATCGGAATCGTGCGCTGTTTTCGAAGGGATCTCTACGCCGTCATCGTCTTTTTCGGCGTGCTGCTGTTCTATATTCTACTGCAGCTGCGGCAGGGGATTCGTTACCTCTACCCACTTTTGCCGCTGTTGATTCTGTTTCTCGGCGCGGGCGTGCAGGCGCTTGTGTCCGCGCACGCGGGCAACGCGCCGAAGCGGAGTTTTATCGCCCGCGCGCTGCCGGTTGTCGCGCTCATCAGCATCGCGGGTTTGCTGTTCGGCTCGGTTCAGGGCGCGGTCAGCAACCTGCAAAATGGTCGGCAGCTCAACTTTGAATCGTTCAGCGAGGACGCGAAGGCGATTTATCGGGTGATTCAGGCGGATACCGAAGAAGACTCCGTCATCCTGTTCTATAAATCCGGCGTGGTCAGCTTAAACACCGGCAGAACCGGAATGGAAACCGGAGGCCTCCCGCAGGACGTGCAACACCCGTTTTACCTGCTGCTGTCCAAGGAGCAAACGCCGGAGGATCAGCTGATTCCGGACGAATACCCCACCATCGCGGCGCTGGAGCGCGCGAAGAACGTAACGCTTTCGCTGTTCTACGAGAACGATAGCTTCCTGCTCTATTTTGTCCAGCCAAACGCGAAGTAAACGATTCTTCAAGTACAATCCATGTGTAAAACAAAAAAGGCCTCACGGCCTTTTTTTGTTTTCGAAATTGTTGTTCAACCGTGCAGTCGTTCAACCCTGCTCCGGCTTGTACCCCAGCACGTCGCGAACGAAGGTCGTTGCAATGTCCGGGTCAAACTGCGTTCCGGCGTTTTGCAAAATCTCCTCCGCCGCTTCCTGTTGCGTCCGGTTTTTGCGGTAAGGCCGCTGCTCGGTCATCGCGTCGTATGCGTCCACCACGGAGATGATGCGCGAAATAAACGGAATCTCCCGCCCGGACAGCCCCTCCGGATAGCCCTTTCCGTCCCAGCGTTCGTGATGGGAGAGAATATAGCCGGCGATGTCCTGCAACTCCGGAATCGTGAGCGCAATGCGGTAGCCAATCTCCGGATGCTTGCGAATCTCCGCCCACTCCGCGTCGTTGAGCTTGCTGGGCTTGGAGAGAATGTTGTTGCTGATGCCGATTTTGCCGAGGTCGTGCAGCGTCGCCATGAGCTCCAGCGCGTCCATGTCCGCTTCGTTCAGCCCCAGCTTTTTGCCGAGTTCCTTTGCGAGGCTGGCCATGCGATCCGCGTGATCCATGGTTTCGTTGCTCTTACTAAACAGCAGTTCTTTGATCGTGGAAAGCAGCGTGCTGCGGATGCTCTGGTGCTTGAGCAGCTTCCGGCGGTACATGTGCTCTTCCGCCGCGTTCGTAATCTCCGCAATGGTCTGCTCCGGCCGATTCTTGGTTGCGTATCCGTAGGAGGCGCTCAGCAGCACCGCGCTTTCCGCGCTCTCGCTCTTTTGCCCTTCGAGCTTCGCGTTGATGCAGGTCGCCATCTGCTTGAGCTCTTCCTCGTCGACGCCCGGCAGCAGAATGCAGAACTCGTCGCCGCCCAGCCGCGCAACGATTCCGTTTGGACAGCATTGCTCGAGCAGCTTTGCCGTCTCAATGATCAGCCGATCCCCCGCGCTGTGACCAAACAGGTCGTTCGTCAGCTTGAGCGAGTCGATGTCCACCATGATCACGGAATACGGCAGTTGCTGCAAGGAGTCGATTCGATCCAGCTCGGCGTCGTAAAACATGCGGTTATACAACCCCGTCATGATGTCGTGCGCGTTGAGATACTCAATGCGCTCCTGCTCGCGCTTGCGCTCCGTGATGTCCCGGCTGATGCCGATGAGCCCGGCAATTTGCCCCTCCGCGTCGTAATACTGCGTTTTGAGCGTCTCGGTAATGATCTTGTCGCCGTTCGGGTACACGATCGATTCTTCGCTGCGCACCGACTCGCTGCCGTTCCACAGCTTGCGATCCACCTCCAGAAACGACTCCGCGGTATCGCGGTCATAGAGTTCATAGTCGTTCTTGCCGACGAGATCCTCCTTGGCGATGCCGGACGCCTCCTCAAAGGCCTTGTTGCAGCCCAGATAGATCCCCTGCTTGTTCTTGTAGAAAATATGGTCGGGAATCGCGTCCAGCAGCGCTGCTAAAAACTGCGACGCCTCGCGCTGCTTGCGTTCGCTCTCGACGAGGTGCTGCTCGCGCTCCACATCGTTGGTGATGTCCTGCACGATGCAAACATACTCGCTCTGGCGCGGGTCCGGTTCGCGACGGAGCATGGAGACATACAGATGAATCCAAATCAGGCTGCCATCTTTTAGGATATAGCGTTTGATGTTGTCGTACTGGTCGATTTCGCCGTTGAGCATCCGCTCAAAATCCGCCACGTCCCGGTGCAGATCGTCCGGGTGCGTATAGGTCTGCCAGCTGACGCTTTGGATTTCCGCAAGCGACATGTTGAGAATTTTGGTCAATTCGCGGTTCGCGTATAAAATGTGCTCCGCCGTTTCCACCGTAATGCCGACTGGCGCCTGTTCGCAGACCGCACGAAAGCGGTTTTCGCTCTCGTTGAGCATGCGTTCCGTGGTCAGGCTTTTGCCTTCGTAGGTGACGATCATGCACAGCACCAGCGTGCCCAGCGGGTAGATCAGAGTCACCGGAAGCGCGATGTTGCTCAGGGTTTCCAGAACGATTGCCTTCGGCAGGAACAGGGTGCACAGCAGCATGATCGCATGGTTGATCAATCCAAACAGGTAGAACTCCCAGCCGGTGAGTTTCTCGGGGTTCTTTCGAATCAGGCGCCAGAGCACGCCAAAGACGGCGGAAGAAACCGTAACCGCGATGCCCATGTACATACCCGGCCCGCCGAGAGAGACACGATAGAGCGCGATCATCAACGCGGCAACCGACGTCGGCGCCAGCCCGTAGAACAGGCCGGAGATGGAGAGCAGGATCGACCGCGTGTCGAAGATGACCCCGTTTGGCAGCTTGAGGGAGATGGACATTAGAACTATGCCCGCCAGGCCGAGGATGAACCCGCCAAGGAGCTTGTAGACCAGTTTCTGTTGTTGAATGCGTTGAAAGAACAGGTTGAAAATAATGCTGATCGAAACCAGAAACGTCGTGTTGAGCAAGAGGTTTAAAGCGATCTGCATGAAACGTTCACTCTCTTTCGCAGACGGTCGGAGTGAGATGCGCAGTCTCCATGCGCCCGGTGCGCGGACGAAATAGGAAGCAGGGCGGTTATGGAACGAGCACTGCCTTGTACTCATTATACACTTTTTGTGTTGTTACGCGATAATTTTGTGTAAAGTGGTGTGGAGGAGGTAGGATAAAGAAAAAACAGTCCGGAGGACTGTGTGTCAAAATTTGATTGCATAACCCGTTCTTCTGCTATACTAAACTTAGGAGGTGAGAAAATGAGTAAAAAATATATTAAGTTTTCACTCGCAAATGGTGGCGGTGGCGCGCCGCTGGGATCGAAGCCAGTATTTGTATACTCTCCAAGCATTATGAATCCACCCCCTGATGATCTTGTTGTTCGCCTCGCTAACGAGAGATTCCCACAGGAATCTCCTGCTCCCCTTTATATCTATAATACTGAAATCGTCGATCTTGAAGAAGCACAAATTGAGCGACTGAATGCACATCCTGAACACATAGTATAAACAGTAAGAGACCTTGGTATCCACCTCGGTCTCTTACTTCTCAAGCAAAACAGGTACATTTATAGAATATAATATGGATTACGCTCTACTTAATAGACAAATCTTTGGCGTATTTATATGATAACAATTCTCTGGGTGCGGTTTGTTTATACGCAACCTCGTTGTGCATCATATTTACAAGGTCAGGTTGCCTGACATCACGAAAGTGAGCTATAACAGCATCAAGCGCCTGTATATCTTGAGCTGTTAAGTGATCAAATGTAACGCCAGGAGTTTGGATAAACTTATAACCTTGACCATTCTCATACCCTGTTATCTCATACGAAACCCCTTTTAGTTCAGTAAGCAAGTCGTGGCCTACAGGCAAAGCACCCATAGGGTAGGCTCGGTATGCTAGGCCGGTAATAGATGACCCGTATCTTTTATAGCTTAGATTGTCTGCATACCAAAGTAATTTCATTAGTTTTACTTTCAGAAGAATAGGAACTCTCTCTGCAAAGTAATTCACGACATCCACAATTTTCTGCACGTCAAGACAGGTATTACCGCAAATCTCATTGTCCCCAGAAAAACGGGCATAATTTGATAGCATGTATCTCTCAACATAAAAATTCTGCTTGTTTGCGTATTGTTGCTCCGCAGCCTTACGGGCTTTTACATATGCCGCTGGTGCTAGTCTATCTTTTGTTTGTTCCAGCAGCTGTAAAAACCACTCAGGATCCTCTTGAACTTTCTTAAGGATATTATCGTAAGCGCAGTCTTGAACTTGATGGCTTTCATAACGGGCAATTGTAGCTTGCCCACAACCCAAAACCATCGAAAAGTCTTTTTGGTTGATATCAAGTTCAGATCTTATGGAAGCTATTTCTCTTGACGTGAGCAAGCCAGTTGCTTTTCTATATGCATCCTTAAAAGCAACATCATTTCGACTGCTCAATTCTTCCGTCTCTAAAAACTGGTCTTCATTTTCACAGTACTCATATATGGCCTCAAATTGTACTACCTTCCCCTTGAATTCGTTATTCTCCTGCATCATCACAGTATGAACATCATGCTCTTGCATGCAGATCAAGCAGAGTTTTTTCTCGCTGTTTAGTAATTCCATATTTCCCCTTTTATTCTTCTAACCTTCAATCAAAACATTGCACTTTATATGGTTCTATATGGGAATGTTCTATTCTTAAATGCTACGGTAGAATGATGAAACGACATAACTAAGATATAATCCTCACACCTCGATTTATCAGTGCCAAGTAGTACCACGCGAAACTTCATATAAATTTCCTTGTTTTCTGGATAAACTTTACCAAATTCTCGCCATTCCTTCTGTTGCGGATATCGAATATCTGTCAATGTTTGTAAGTAATGTTCTACTCCTACGAGCAGAAGCTCACGCCTCAACGCTACTACTGGCTTTTCATCCGGGAATAATTCAGCAATGGTGTATCTGTTTGTGAATTTCAGATTCCTGTCCTTATCAACATTTCTGTCCTCAATCAGGTTCAATTGTGCTCCACGAGTTAGCTGGTAGTTCAGTTGTGCAAGGAATGTTTCAACTTCAAACTTGGTTTCAATTCTAGTGTTTTCCACCACGAGAACGATATTATCCACCTTTCGCAGTTATTCAGGTATCATATGATACTATGTTAACACTTATGGTACTAATTGTAAATGAGAACTTGCTATATTTGCTTTCTCAAAATTATACATGAGGATTATATTCTTCAGGGTTTCTTGCATCACTACTCCCCCTCTCGCTATCCTCCCACGCCCTTCCTCCCTCCCTTCTTTTAAAAAATTCCGCCACCGATACGCGATTCCCCATCAGTACGAGGGCATATCCTCGGAATCCTTTCGCAGAAACACCAGCCTTTCTTGCTTTTCCCCCATGATACCTCAACTTCGCCGCCCAAAATTACGATAATTCCGACTCTTTCACCGCCGCAATACAAAAAAGGAGAGGCAACCCTCTCCTTTTCTCGCGATAGATATTTATACGTGCTTGCGATACACGCGCATCGCGAACAGATATGCAACCGCCAGAATCCCGACGCACCAGGCGAGCGCAACCCAGATTTCGCTGCCCACCGGCTGCTGAGACAGCAGCGCGCGAATCGCGTCCACAATCGAAGTCACCGGCTGATGCTCCGCAAACGCGCGGACGACCTTTGGCATCGTCTCGGTCGGCACAAACGCCGAGCTGATGAACGGCAGAAAGATCAGCGGGTAGGAGAACGCATACGCCCCTTCGATGGACGAGGCGGAAAGCCCCGCGATTGCCGCAATCCACGTCAGCGCCAGCGTAAAGACCGCGAGGATTCCGGCGACCGCCAGCCACGCGCCGATGCCCGCGGAGGAGCGGAAGCCCATCAGCAACGCGACGAGCAGAATCACGCCCACGGAGATCGCGTTGGACACCAGCGAAGTCAGCACGTGCCCCCAGAGCGCGGCGCTACGCGAAATCGGCATCGACCGGAACCGCTCGAAAATGCCCTGCTTGAGGTCGAGAAACAGCCGGTAGGCCGTGTACCCGACGCCGCTGGCAATCGAAATCAGCAAAATGCCCGGCAGCAGGTAGTTCACGTAGCGATCCGTGCCCGTTTGAATCGCCCCACCAAACACGTAGACAAACAGCAACATCATGGCGATTGGCGTAATCGTCACCGTAATGATCGTATCGAAACTGCGGAAGATATGCCGCATGGAGCGCCCGAGCATGACGGTTACGTCGCTCAGAAAGTGTTGTTTGGTCGTGCTCATGCGATTTCCTCCTGTTTGCCGATGACCGCGAGGAAGATCTCCTCCAGCGTCGGCTGTTTTTCGATGTACTCCACCTTCGCGGGCGGAAAGAGCTGCTTGAGCTCGTCCAGTGTGCCTTTTGCGATGATGCGCCCCTCGTGCAGAATGGCGATCCGGTCGGCGAGGTGCTCCGCTTCCTCCAGCGTCTGCGTGGTCAGAAACACGGTTGTTCCGCGCGCGGTCAGCGAACGAATCGTGCGCCAGACCTCCAGCCGCCCCTCCGGGTCGAGGCCGGTCGTCGGCTCGTCCAGAAAGAGCACGCGCGGATTACCCAGTAGGCTCATCGCAATGTCCAGCCTGCGGCGCATGCCGCCGGAGTAGGTACCAACGCGGCGGTCGGCGGCGTCCGCGAGGCCAAACTGGTTCAGCAGGGCGTCCGCGGTTTCTCGCGCGTCCTTGATGTGCCTTAGCCGCGCAATGAGCAGCAGGTTCTCGCGCCCGGTCAGGATTTCGTCCACCGCGGCGAACTGCCCCGTAAGGCTGATCGAGCGGCGAACGCCGTCCGCCTCGCGCACCACGTCGTACCCGTTGACCAGGGCGCTTCCGCCGTCCGGTCGCAGCAGCGTCGAAAGCAGGCGAACTACCGTCGTCTTGCCCGCGCCGTTGGAACCCAGCAGCGCAAAGACACTGCCTTTTTCCACCTCAAAGCTCACGTCCTTGAGCACGGCGAGGTCGCGATAGGACTTTTGCAGGTGTTGCACCGATAGAGCCGTCTTGCTCATTTGCCCTCGCCCCCTTTGCCAAACTTGTTGCGGATGTCGCGGTTGAGCTTGTCGCGGTAGGAATCCTCCCATTTGCGCGTGTCGCGAATAAACTCGTCGCAGAAGCCGACCACGTCCTCGCCCGTAACGTCGAGCACCTGCCTGCCCTCCGCGGCGCTCGTTTCAAACAGCTCGACGAGCGCGCCCATCGTTTGCAGCATGTCGGAGCCTTCGCTGTCGGAATGCATCCACATATACTCCTGCGCCTTTTGAAAGACGAAGCGGTATTCGCTCGGCAGCGCCTTGCTCCGCGCCATCAGCGCGCGGTACGTCCGCTTGTCCGCTATCATTTTTTTCATCCATTTCAGCATGGTTTGTTCTCCTTCGGAAATTGTTTCCGTATCGTTTGATTCTGGTTCAGCAGGGTTCGTTTTTCTTCGAAATCGAATCCAGTATGGTTTGGTTTTGGTTTTTACGCCACGTCGCCTCATCGACCGCGTGTGCGCGCAGCAGCTCGTCGCAAAACGCGGCAACGTCCGCGCCCGTGAGCTCCGGCACCGTTTTGTGCTCCGCCGCGCCCGCTTCGAGCAGGTCGATCAGCCCGTGGAACAGCGCCAGATCGACACAACCGGATGCGTTCCCGCCCGGCACGCCGACGGTAAAGATATAGTCCCGCATCTTTCGAAATGCGTAGCGGTATTCCCGCGGCAGCGCGTTTGCGCGTTTCATCATCTCGCGGTAGGCGCGCTTGTCGCCAAGGTCGCCAACGACCGCTTTGATCATTGAATCCAGCATGATTATCGTACCTCCTTGAGTTGCCCGATCTTTTCGGACACAAATTCCCATTTCTCCCAGAACGCCTTCAGTTCCTTGCGCCCCGCTTCGTTGAGCGAGTAAAACTTACGCGGCGGGCCCAGCTCGGAGGGCTTTTTGTCGATGTCCACGAGCTGGTTCTTCTCCAGCCGGATGAGAATCGTATACACCGTGCCTTCCACCACGTCCGCAAAGCCCAGTGCGTTGAGCCGCCGTGTGATCTCGTAGCCATATGTTTCGCCCCGGCCAATGATTTCGAGCACGCAGCCTTCCAGCACGCCTTTGAGCATCTCCGTCAGATTGTCCAATGTTCTTCACCTCGAATTTGTTTCTTGTATTCAGTGTCACTTAGTACTGGTACATAGTAACACGCAGTAGCAAACGTGTCAATAGTCTTTTTATTTTTTGGCTCTGGTAGTAAGATACGAAGTAGAGACTGTGTTCAGGGCTGGGGATTGTCCCCCGCCGGAAAGGACGCGTTATGGAGTTTCGCCGCGCAACCAAGGCCGACGTCGAGGCGTTTGTCGACGTCCGCATCGAGTTTGTCACCCAGATTCGCACCATCGCGGACGTGGACGATTTTCGCGCCCGCACGCTCGAATACCTGACGGATCACATCGAGACGGACGACCTGCTCGTCTACCTCACGTTGGAGGATGGTCAGATTGTTTCGTCCTGCATGGCGAGCCTGTATCAGACGCCACCGGTGCCGAGCTGCCGCACCGGGCGCACCGCGGAACTGCTCAACGTATACACCAAGCGGGAGTTCCGCCGCCGGGGCATTGCGGAGCAGCTGATTCGCATGCTGTTTACACAGCTGCAGGCGCGCGGCGTCGAGAAAGTGCTGCTCGACTACACGGAGGACGGGCTGCCGCTCTACCAAAAGCTCGGTTTTACCGTGTTGCCGCACCAGATGGAGCTCAAGCTGCCGCTCACGCGCGAGTAAAGACGCGAGCTCGCGCGAGAAGTGCGCCGCCAATGTGCGTTGATCACCGTGTTTTCGGGCCGGTTTGATACAATCAGGCAAAGGAGCGATGCATATGGATTCGATGGTATTGACCAATTCGCAGGCGGAAGAACTGCTCAAAACGTTGCAGACGCGGTTTGAAAAGAACCGTTACCGCCACACGGGTGTTGACTGGGCAAAGGTGGAACAGCGTCTTCGCGCAAAGCCCGACAAGATGAGCTCGCTGTTTGAGATGGAGCGCACCGGCGGCGAGCCGGACGTTGCGGACTACGACACGAGCACGGGCGAATATCTCTTTTTCGACTGCTCGGCGGAAAGTCCCGCCGCGCGCCGGAGCCTCTGCTACGACCGCGAGGCGCTGGACGCCCGCAAGGAGAACAAGCCCGTGTCTTCGGCGGAGGACATGGCCGAGGAAATGGGCATTGAGCTGCTCAGCGAGGAACAATACCGCTACCTGCAAACGCTGGGCGAGTTCGACGTGAAGACCTCGAGCTGGATTCGCACCCCGCTGGGCGTTCGCTCACGCGGCGGAGCAATGTTCTGCG